>JACRGG010000041.1 GCA_016217775.1 Microcaldota archaeon | reverse complement strand
GGTGAAGCGGGTCATTGATATTTACCCCGCCCGAGTCAATGGGAGGGAGACCGCCTATGGCATCTCGAGTAGTGAGATATTTATCCCGAGTGTGGGTCGGAGGTACCAGGCTTATTTCTCCCAACGACGAAGCAAGCAACACGAGACGCCTGCGTTTTTGAGGAACACCGTAATCAGGACAATAGACTATGGAAGACGAGACGCGGTAATTCATTTTTTCCAAACCTTTTACAAAGTCAGAGAAGACCTTTTTTTTGGTTAGCTGCGGAACATTTTCCATCGAGATTATTTCCGGGCGGAGTTTCTTTATAACGCGTAAAAACTCGTAAATCAAATCCCAACGAGAATCCATACTACTCTTCTTTAGGTTGTATGTAGAAAACGGCTGGCACGGTGCGCAACCGACGAGAATCTTAATTTTGTCTTTCTGGTAAAGCGTTGAGAGATACGTGCCACTAACTCGCTTGATATCCTTTCTGATGAACTTGGCAGAATTGTTCTGTTCATAAGCGTACCTGCAAGATTCGTCTACGTCCAACCCTGCGAGCACCTCGAAGCCCTCGACCACGAATCCGTGTGTAAGCCCTCCTACCCCGCAGAACAAATCTACGACTGCACATTGATTCATTTCGACCCCTTTCTGTTAGATATTCGCTTATTTAAATTCCTGTCGCGTAAAAGCTTAACCCGGTGGTAGCCTCCGTTTTTTTTGGATTAAAGTAGCATCAGACCGCCTGTCAGTCATCATCGAGTCAGACTGTTTAATCGGTTCATCATCTGCGTTTTATTGTGTTTAAGCAAGTTTTTAACCTAGTTTTTCGTAAGCTACATCATATGCCGTTTTTCTACCGCGACCCGAGCAAGGAAGCAATCAGCGTAGTTGCAGAAAGCAGGCGCAAGCGCCCAAAGCAGCCGCTAAAGCGCGAGTGCCCGTTTTGCGTTGGAAACGAGAAAGCCACTCCCCCCACGACCGCCCAAGGTCCAATTAAGGGGAAGAACTGGAAGGCGCGCAGCTTCCACAACCGCTTCCCCATTCTGGAGCCCGTGGGTTCGTTCAAGCCAATAGACCGGTTTTTCTGGAAGTCGCGCGGGTTCGGCGAGCACGAGGTGATAGTCGAGTCCGACAGGCACGAGGAGTTGTTCCAAAACTTTTCCCCACAGCAGCTCTCAAGAGTGTTTTCCCTCTACTGCAACCGCTTCAAGGCGTTAATGGCGCGAGACGGAATAGAGTACGTAATACTGTTTAGAAACCACGGGGAGAAGAGCGGGGCGAGCATCCCCCACGAGCACGCTCAAATCATTTCCCTTCCGTTCATCCCCAAATTGTTGGAGAAGGAACTGCGCGAGACTTCCGGCAAGGATTTTTACGACAAGTTGTTGGAGAAGGAAAAGCCGCTTTTGGAAAACCAGTTTTTCAAGGCGATAGTCCCGGAATTCGGGCGATTTAACTTTGAGGTGTGGATAATCTCGAAAAAGCACCACCGCAGTATGCTGGAATTTTCGAAAGCCGAGGGCGCGGCGTTTATGAAGCTATTGGCTCAAGTGACTAAAAAAGTTTTTTCGGTAACCGACTCGTACAACGTCGTGTTCCACAACTCGCCGAAACTGGGGGACATGCATTTTCACGCCGAGGTATACCCGCGGACCGGGCACTGGAGCGGGCTCGAGTTTGGCACCGGAATCTACGCGAAGACGGTGAGCGCCGGCACCGCGCTGAAAAAATTAAGGAAAGCCTGACAAAATTAGTTGCGCGTTTTTTTAGACTCTACTTCTTGGCTTCTTCTTCGGCTTATTTCTTTGCCGCTTCTTCCGCTGGTTTTTCTTCCTTTGGCTTTGGGACAAACCCGAGCTCGTCTAGCTTCTTGCTTCCTTCCTTGGTAATCTTGCAGTTTACTTGGCTTATTGACTGGCTAACCGTGTTGCCGACAACTCTTTTTTTCAGCCTCACTCCTTTAGGTACTTTGCCTATTCCGGTTCCGCTTGACAAAACCGCGTTAGTCCTTCGCTGGCCCGCGATGTCAGAGCGCATTGGAAAGCCCGACGCGTCGCTCCCGCCCGTAATTGTTAGTTCGTATCCCTCCAATCCGATAATCCCGCCGTCTAGGGCTTCGCCGATTTTCTTGCCGACTACCTGGCCCTCTTTTTGCTTCTCGACTTCCTTTTGGAAACTCTGCCCGCTTTTTGAACCGAAAATTATTTTCATAAACCCTTTCACCCATTATTTTCCAATTCTGCATTTTACTAAACAATTAATCCAATTACGCAAATTAGGTAATGCTTCTATTCTAATTAACCGAGTATTTTACTGAAAGTAATTAGTTAAAAGCCTTACTGACAACGAGTTTTCAGCGCCAGTTATTGCAAGCGGTTCTTTAGCGATTTCAGCCGGTTACTTAAGCAGGTTTTTTTCTTCCGCGCTTAGGCTCGCCGAGTACTTCTCGAGCCAAACCCTCGCGTGCTCTTTCGGAACTAGAACGGTTAGGAATTCTTTTTCCTTCAATTGCCTGCCGAAAGTGGGGCCTTCGAGTGCCATCGCGACTTGCATTCCCCTCTTCGCCTCGCTTAGGGCTTCCTTGTCGTGCTGCAATCCCTTTACTTCCCCCAGCTTCTCTCCCTGCGCGTTGACTAGCGTCACGCCGTTAGACAGCGTTCCCGCAACCACTTCAATGCCGACGATGCAGGGCTTGCACGCTCTGAAACACGGCCCGATTACCTCGATTTTAGCCGGCCGCACCAGGCGCGAGAAAGCCTGTTTCTTGTCCGCCGACTTTACTTGCTCCACCCAACGCTTGTACTCGTCGATTAGGTTGTACACGACCGAGTTGGAGATTATCTTGACGTCATTGTCCTTAGCCAAAATCGGGACTTGCGCCTCCAATTGAGTGTTGAACGCAAGCACGCACGAGTTGAACTTGTTTTTCCCGGCGAACGCCTTAGCCGCCTGCACGTCGCTCTTGTTCACTTTGCCGATGCTCGCGCGGTGAATCGGTATGTTCTCCGCGCCTAGGAGTTTAACCAGCGCCTCGAGGCTTCCCAGCGCGTCGGTCTTCAGGATAATCCCGTCGTTTTGGCTCTCTACGATTATTTCATTTACTTCCGCGCGTATTTGCTCCAGAATTTCTTGCTTGTTCCCGCCATTAACCGCGTAAAGCGAGCTTCCCGCCAGCGCATCCCCGGCCTGTTCGCACACTATCTTGATTCCGGCAGCCGCGCTGACTGTTTTCACCGAGTCAAACTTGTCTAAGTTAGCCGCGTTTTCCGCCGCGATTTTAGGCTTTAGCAATGTCTTTACTTTGCATACCGTCGGCCCATCGCTTGTTGCGAAAGCGATTTCATCCCCCTCGCTGATAGTCCCATCGTACAAAATCGCGTCTATGGTCATTCCAAGCCCGCGGACTTCCTTTACTTCCATCACGCTCGCCTTTCCGCCCTGCGTTGCGTGCAGCTCGAGTTTCTTGTCCAAAAACTTTTGCGCAAGCCCGCTGACAAAAGACAATAGTTCCGACAGCCCCTCGCCGGTTCTCGCGCTGACTGGAATAATCGCTATTTGCTTCGTGAAATCCTCGATTCGGTCGAACCTCTCCGCGCTAAACCCCTTTTCGTACAACTCGCCGACTAGCTTGTAAAGCCGCTCGTCCAAGCGGGCCGCAACCTCCTTTCGCTGGTTTTTGTTCGAGTCGCTAAAGCAAACGTTTTCCTCAACCGAGCTCTTCCACCCGTCAATGGCGTCAATCTTAGTCGCCGCGACGACAAAGCCCGTCTTGTATTGTTTTAGTATTTGCATTGACTCAATAGTCTGCTTTTGCAGCCCTTGGTTGACGTCGACGACTAAAATCGCAATGTCGGCAATGCTCCCGCCGCGCTTTCGCAAGTTCGCGAAAGCCTCGTGGCCGGGCGTGTCGATGAACAGCAATCCGGGAATTGTGAACTTGATTTTCATCTTGTCCAAAAAATTCCCGCACCGGCTCTTGATTTGAGCCAATCCGACTTCGCTTGCGGAAATGTGCTGGGTTATAGCCCCGCTTTCCTTGTCGGCCACGCGAGTCTTGCGGATGGCGTCCAATAGCGTCGTCTTCCCGTGGTCGACGTGGCCTACCACAACTACTATTGGCTGCCTAAGCATCTTCAAAACCCGTTTTTTTTCCAAAAAGCTAATTGAACAAAAAAATCAGCTAAAAAACTATTTTCTCTTCTCGTACTCGAAAATCTCGCTGTTTTTGAAAAACCGCCTTATTTCAATTTGCGCAGCCTCAACAGAGTCGGACGCGTGAACCAGGTTTTCCTGAATGTCCTTGCCCAAGTCGCCGCGAATCGTCCCTTTTTCCGCCTTTGTCGAGTCGGTCACTCCGCACTCGTCGCGAAGTTTTTGCACCGCGTCCTCCCCCTCGAACACGAGGGCCACTACGGGCGTTGACTTCATAAACTCGGTTATGCGCGGGAAGAAGGGCTTGTCGGACAAGTGCGCGTAGTGCTCGGCCAGAATCTTGCCGTCCAATCTGATCATCTTGCACCCGATTATCTTCAGCCCGGTTGCTTCGATTCTCTTGACTACTTCCCCAACCAAAGAGCGCGAAACGCAATCCGGCTTTAACAAAACCAGCGTCTTTTCCATAACTTCCCACTTCCCAAACTAGGGCTTAATCCATTAGATTGTTGTTTTACCGCCCTAATAGCTTGTTGCTTTAATAGTGAAAAAAATAGTATAAAAACCGGTTGGAAAAGTTCTTTTTCCATTACACAAGTCAAGCAAAGCTTGACTGTGCCCATTCAAACTTTTTGTTTGAATTGGGCTGCTTTTTCTTTCTAAGAAAAAGGATTACGAAAACCCCGCGAGCTCGCGCTCTTTTTCCTCCAATAGGAGGGAGTAAGTCTCTTCGTCAATCTTGTTCGCCAAGAACAGCTGTTTTATCTGCCTAATCTCCTGCTTGAGCTCTCCCGCGCGCTGCGCCTGCTCGAATTGCCTTTGCGGACTTGGAACGGCCGGCGCGGCGGACAATTTGGTTAAGCTGATTTCAGTAAGCGCGTCCGCTTTTTTCACGACGCCCTCTATTGGCTTTGCCTGTGCCGGCGGCCTTGTTTGCGCTAGCGGTTTTTCTTCGCCCTCAACCGCCTCGTCCACCCCTCGGATTTTGCGAAACTCAATGTAATCGCGCTCGCGTTTTTCCAACTCGGTTCTCGCCTTCTTGTCTAAAGGCGGGAGGACGAACGGGTTTGGGAACACGTGTACGCTCTCCAAGCTCTTTTTTTCGTAAACGGCATCCGAGCCGTAGTCGGTCGAGCGCGGTTTTTCAAACAAGTCGTCGAAAGTAGTGCCGGTGGCCTCGGCTTTTATCGAGTCGAGTTTTTGCCTGCCCGCCTTTCCCAGCGCGTTATCGAGGGTTTCCTTTGACGCCTTGTACTCGTAGTAAGCGTACGCGTTAGCCATTACCGCGACCGCGCCCAGTGCAATCAGCGCCGCGTCAACCATAGTACGGCCCCTCTGTTTTCTTGCGCCCCGCGTCGATGATTTTCTTCCCGCGGTACAAGAACACTAGGAAGACGAACAATAGAATGAAGAGCAGGACGATTCCCCTTTCCAAAGTTAGGTTCGCCGCGCTGAATAATCCCGTGAAAAACCCTGGTTTTTCCCCTTGCGGCTCTTCAACCATAATCGCGTAAGCCCCGCGGTTAGTGTCGGCCTTAAGCAAGCCAAGCGCGCTTGAGTTTATCTTCAATCCGATAGTCGAGTTCGCGCCTACGAACACTTTAGTCGCGTTTTGCCCGGCAAATCCGACTACCGCGTTGGTCGCGCCCGCCTTGTTGAACAACTCCAGCTCGACTTGGTATGACTCGTTTGCCTTCTTCACGCCGACTGCCTTGATTTGGAAAGTGGAGTTTGCGACAGTCGCGTTAAAGCGCTCGGTCAGGTTGAACTCGCTTGTGTTAAGCACCGCCTCGAAAAGCGTTTTCCCGCTTTTTTCCGCCAGCACGTAAAAAGTTTTTTCGACGGCCTCCCCCTTGGTCAAGTTCATCAAGCCGCTCGGCTCGAAGTACGCGCTGGAATTGATTGCGATTTTCGCGTTTGAAATGTTGTACAGCCTGTTGTCAATGGAGGCCTTCAATTCGTTTAATTTCCCCTCCTCCCACGCGCCAACCGGCTTTACCCTAAAGTCGAGTGCGGAGTCGCAGTCGATTAGCGACAAGGCAAACTCGCGCACGGCCAGGGTTTTCCCGCTCTTCGCGCTGACCTCGTAATCGTAGTCCCCCGCGGGCATTTTGCCGGTGCCGACGATTAGCCTTACCCTCCCGCTGGTTCCGGACGGAATGCTCGCGTTTTGCGCGCTTAGCGCCGCTGAAATTCCCTTCACGGAGTACTCAAACAGGGCTTGGCTTCTCCCCGCATTGGTAATAGTGTAGTTGACCGCAATCTCTTCCCCAACGCACGCGGTTGCGGCGTCCGCGTCGCTTGATATCGTCGCGCCAGAGTTTGGAAGCACGGTTATCTTGGTTGAATTCGAGAACCGCTCGCCGTTTTGCGCTATGGCGATAATCGCGCAGTCAAAATTATTCTGCCCGCCCGCATCGCCTTTAGGCGAAATTAACAGTTTTACTTGCCTTGAAGAATTTTTTTCAACGAAAACGCTGTACGCGCTTGGAGTCACGAAACTCGGGCACAAGAACTCGAGGCGGAACGTTTCATTGAATTTTCCCTTGTTGAAGACAGTCGCGTTAACCAATACGTCCTCCAGGGAATACGCTTGGATTTGCGCGGGAATGCCTACCTCGCTTTTCGTGCAGTCGCTAACAACCATTTTCTGTATTGACTCGATTGCCGCCCCGCCTGAAACCGCTTTGACCAAAAACTCCGTTTGCCCGACGCCCGCGTCCTTGGGCGCGTGGACGACCAGCTTTGCCTGCGCGTTAGACAGCGGCGCAATTTCGAACGCCTCGCCGCTAATGTCGTACGCGGCGTTCAAGTCCGTTTGGACAACTCCCTTAACTGCTTTCTTCCCCAAGTTGCTTACCGTAATCTTATACTCGGCGCTTTCCCCCGCGCAAACTAATTTTGGCTTCTCCACGCTTAGCCCGAGTTTCTTGCACGTGCCCACCGAGACCGGAATGTCTATTGACTGCAGCTCGTCCTTGGATTGGGCGGTGAGCGTAGCAAAAGTCTCCCCCAACTCGCAGGACGAGAGCCAGTACGGAACGTTAAGGGTGGAGCGCGATTCGACGAAAACGCTTTTTTCCACAAACCCGCTTGCCGCGCTCCCGCCCGCGGCCGCCAATTCAAGCGAGTAAAACGCGCCTTCACCCGCGTTGGTGATGCTGATGAGGCCCTTGGTTTGCTCGCACTCGCATAATTGCGCCGGGCTTGCCTTCACGCTCGCGCCGGCTGCAAGCATTAATGCGAGAATGGCCGTGAGCAAAACAATTTTTTTCATAATCATTCAATTCCGGTTCTTTTGATTGCAATTTTATTATATGCGTTTGTTTGCCGCTTATGGTTTTGCGTGCTTATGCTCGGGTGGGGGGACGCGCGCGTAACCCCCGTGGCGGTTGTTTTAGCCGCCGATTTGCCTTGCCCTCGAGGCGTTTTGCCTCGCTTGGTAGTAAACCCCGCCTGCAAGCAATAATGCGGCGAGAATCAATATTGACAATGCGCTGTCCTGCGCGGAGATGGAGAAGAAACCAGTGAAAAGCCCGCTTGACTTTACCGGAATCGTAATGGGGCTTAGCGTCACCCTCCCGTCGTTGGTGGTGATTTGCAAAGTCGCATTGTAATCGCGGTTCTCCGCGTTTTGCTTTTCAAGCGAGAAGACGACCGCCTGCGTTTCCTTCGGGTCCAAAATAGAGTAGGGGGGAGTGGCGGTTATCGTCCAGTTCTCCAAGTCCACAATCGCGTAGTTAAACCCGGTTTGGGAAAGCTCGTTGCTTGAAACGTTTATTGAAACATTGGCTTTCACCAAGCCGTTTTCCGCAATTGACTTGACTATCGGCTCGCTTAATCGTATTGCAACGGTTTTGTTCTTGTCCCCGATTTTTATCGAAACGAATTTCGAGGCCGTGGCCGTCCCGTACTGCGCGACTACCTTAATCTCGTAAGTTCCCGGCACGGCGTTGACTGCCTCCAGGCTGACGTACTCGGCTTTGTTCTCGTAAGCCTTTATCGAAAACGGCGGCTTTTGCCTCGCCTTCACCCCGCTAGGCAGGTTAGTTGCGTACAAGTTGATTGAGCTCGCCTCGAAGTAATTCTCGTTGCCTAAAGTTACGGCCAGGGAGACTTGCCCGTCTGCGGGCAGCAGCCTGCTTTCTACTTTGGCTATTGACAGCCCCTCGCCCGCAACCAGCGGCGCTACCGATTGGCTCTCGCTGACTATCTCAAAGTTAAGCTCCAGCTGCGCGTTCAACTGCTTGTTCCCGCTTTGGTCTACGTAATAAACCTTCACCGGGATTTTCCGCAAGCCCAATTCGTCCGAGTCCTTTGTCTTGATGAACGCTGTGACGACTTTGCGGTAGTTTTTGGGCACGGTAATGTTGTAGTTGTCTAAAGTGACCAGCGAAGAGGCCGGCTCGATGACGTAAACCAAGTCCTGGTTTCCGTTATTCTCGATGACCAGCGGGGTGTTCCTCTGCGTTGCGCGCGCTAGAACCAAATTGTTTTTCTCGAAGAAAATGTTCGAGTTAACCCTGGCCTCGCTGGTGAAGCAGTAGTCCTTGCTGTACACTCTTGAGCCAGAGTCCTTCTCGAACAATTCGACCGTGACCGCAATCGAGCCACTTGGCAGGTCTTTCGTGCCCACGTTTAGGTAAACGGGCCGCGTCGAGTACTTCGCGAAGTTGTACACTTTTTCCTGCGCGAACTGCGCGCTCAAGTAATCGCTCGAGCTTGTTGCAGCCAAATAATAATCCCCTGATTCCCCGTAGTTGTTCGACAAGTCGATTTGCTTCACGAACTGGCTGTTTGGGTAGGCCAGGGTACAAGTTGACGCGTTAGTCGCGCTGAAATCGTTTTGCCCCAGCACGTCGAACCCGACTGAAGTGGCGTCCGAGTTCAAGTTGCTGTACGCGCTTACGATGAACGTCTTCTCGCCGCTGTACCCGCTTTGCGTGCTCGCGCAAAACGCCACGAACCTGCTTTCCTGCCCGCGCAAGACAAACTCGTTGGCGTCAAAGCCAGCGCTCCAGTCCTGCGGGCTTGAAGCCATTGAGACAACCGTGTCGACGCTTCCCTTGTTCTCAACCAGGACTTGGGTGCACTCGCGCTTTCCGCCCGTGGTTTTCACCGTAGCCGGCGCGCTTAACCGAATTCCCGACTGCGAGCACAACGGGAGCTCCAAGTTCACCGTGCACCCGCGCGTGTCCGAAATGCTTACCGAGCTTAAGATGCTTCCCGCAGAGTCGCTTGGCAAAATGCTTGTTAACGGAAACAGTTTTTCCTCGCCCGGGTTTAACGCGAGCTTGTCTACTCCGTTCGCGTTGGAGAATGAAATGCCGTACTCTTGCGCCGCAGCGTCGTTGTTCCTAACCCTCACTTGGGCGATGAACGGGTTTGCGTTGCACGAAGTGGTTGCGGCGATTTCCGCGGCGAACGCGCACGAGCTTTTGTACAATGTCTTGGTAACCGCGTTAGCCTGCCCGCCGATTACCGTAGCGGCGGCGCTGATTGAATCAAAAGAGTCTTTTGAAATCGAGTACGAGTATTCCCCCGCGCTCAATGAATACGCGGCTTCCCCGGCGTTGTTCGTGCGCAGGGTGTTAAAGCCCTCCAAGTCGACGAACGCGCCTTCGATTGGCTGGGAATTTACGTCGCGGACTTTAACCAGCAATACTGCCGGCTCTCTTTCCGCAGTAACACTCGCCTGCTCGCAGGCTGTTTGCCCGATGCTTGCCTTGGCCAAGTAAGTTCCCTGTCCGGGGTAAGAGCACGTTGTGGGGCACGAGTTGCTAGTGCACAAGACTTGCTTTACGCTGCCGTCCCCGCAGTCAACCGACGCGCTTGCCGGGGCTTGCTCAAAATCCGAGAAGCTGACCGACGCGGCAACCGACTCTCCGACTACCGGGTTGGTTTGGGCCAAAGTGATTTTACAGCTTGGGGAAGCCAGGTTGATTCCGCTTTTGTCCAAGCAGATTGTCTTCACGCTGTTCTGCCCGTTGAATACAGAAAAAGAATCGAGTTTTTGCGCGTACCCGCTCTTGCTTACGTTAAGCAAAACCGTGCCGGCGTTTACGCTTGGCAAAACCGCCTTTCCGCTAGAATCGGTTTCACCAGCATTGTTTCCGACGATTACCCTAGCGCCCCCTATCGGAGCCTGCGTGCCGCAGTCGTTTACGTAAACAGTCGCACTGCCTGTCGGGAACGGGCTTGTTCCATCTCTTGAGCCTGAAGATGCGGCGCCAACCGTGAACGAGCCGATTGCGGACACTCCTTCGTTTGAAGCCTCGTCAACCGCGCTCGCGTAGTACGTGACCACGTCGCCCTTAAGGAACGGCCCGATTGATTTCAGGCAGTAGTTAGTGCTGCAAGTGAAGTACTCCTCGCCAGTCCCCCCCAAAGAGTATTTAATCGTAGTGCTCTTTACCCGGCTCTCGTCAGTTGCGCTCGCAATAACCTGAATTGCCTTTCCTGCCGCAACGTCCCCGGCTGGAATCCTCTGTATGCTGACTTGAGGAGGTTTGGAGTCGGTGAAGCTGTTTTGCACGACAAAACTTTCCGCGCTTGTTTCCTTATAATTCTCCTGCGCGCTTGAATCAACCGCGGAGCCAAAGTACTTGACTGTCGTTCCAACAGGCAGTTTTCCCAAGTTCACTTCGCACCTGTTTGCCGAACAGCTTCTTGCCTGCGTGGCCGCCCCGCCTATCCTGTAGCTGATTCGCGTTGACTTGATTCCGCTCTCGTCAAATGAAAGCGCGGCGAGCAAAATATCGTCTTTTTCCGTAACCGCGTTTGAGGGGCTTCGCACCGCCTCGACTTGCGGCGCAATCGAATCGTACGGAGTAGGCGTTGAAGCCGGCTTGCTTACCTGAAAGCTCTCGAACGCGCTTTGAGTTGTTTTTCCGGAATCATCCTTCGCGTCCGCGTAATACGTGACTATCGTGTCGGAATTAAGCGGGCCAATGCTTGTTTTGCAGTAGCTTCCAACGCAAGAGCTTTTAACAAACGGGTTTGCGCCTATCGCGTAGTAAATGCCCGTGAATTTCACGCTTGAATCGTCCGAGCTAGTGGCCTGCAAAACAATCTTATCGGAATTCTTCACTTCCCCGCTTGGAGTCCTGAAGACTTCAATTGAAGGCGGGTTGTCGACAGGCTTGTTTTTCTTCTCCAGGCAAATCGGCTGGACGACGGTGCTCGCGCCGGTCACGAAAACCTCTGTTTCGCCGCTAATGTAGCCTTGCGCCTGCGCGTAAGCGTTAGTGTATCCTTGCAGCAATCCCGCGAACAGCGCGTAGCCGTTTGAGTTAGCGTTAAAGCTGACTTGGTCTATTGTTACAACCGCGCCGGCAATGGGATTGGACGAATCGCAGTCTGTTACCAGCATCCGGATGTTCCCAAGCGAATTCGGGTTTAATTCAATAGAGAAAGAGCTCGTCCCGCTCTCCGCCCGGTTGTTGTTTTCAGAAGCGTCAACCGCGGTTGCAGAGTACGCGACGCTAGTTCCCTCTTTAAGCGGGCCTAACGAAATGCTGCACGAAGTTCCGGAGCAAACATTCGAGTTTCTCTCCCCGTCGCTTGTCTTGTAGCTGATTTCAATTGAGGAAATCCCGCTTGAGTCTTACGCGGCCGCCTTTAAGGTAATCGGCGAGTCTTGGTAAACTTTTCCACTCGGGGTTTTCGACAAGCTAACTGCGGGCTTGGTAAAATCGGGTTTCGGGGTTGAAATCGGCTGAACAGGGTAATTCCCGTAACCGCCATTCGAGTAATCGCTTGTCACTGAAACAAAAGCTGGCGAGCAGAAGCTTCCCTTGACGAATCCGTTGATGGCGTAGTCCCCGTCGTAATTGTACTTGCATACCGAGTAGCAAGCCGCGCCGTTGCAGGTCGCCAACTGGAGCCTTCCGTTCCCGCAGTCCACCGTCCCGCCGATTGAAAAACTGTTTTTTGCGGTGTTCGTGTAGCGCTGGATGTAAACAAAAACGCTTTGACCAGCCAAAACAACGCTTGGAGTCGCCCACAGCGAGCACCCGTAATCATAATTGCCTTGAGTTTGCTCCGGCGCGGGGAAATAATTTTGCGAACTGGATGCTTTTATTGAAGGCGAAACCTGCGCTTTTGGAACATAGCTTGCGCTGCAGCCGGTGGTAGTGTAACTGCAGGATTTGGCTTTGTCGTCCCACCCGGCGCCCGTTACTGTGAAAGACCCGAATTCATAGTACGTGCCGTCATTGGCGTAGCCGTTCTTGTATTTTCCGTAAGCCGCGTCGGTGCAGGAAAAACTTTTGTCCACCAGGGCGTAGCACTCTTTGCCGGCCTTAATTCCAGAAAAAATATTGTTGTTCCTATAATTGCATTCTCCGCTGGCGCTGTTGAAAACCGCCGTCGCCGGGTTGCAAAAATCGCCGGGTTTTTCACTCGTTGAATAAGCCGCCGCATTTACGAATGGCACGAAAAGAAGCGTTACTGCCGCTATGAGTAGAACTCGCCTAAACACAAAACCACCTGGTGTTACTACTGTAAAGTTACAAGTATATAAAGGCTTTTTGTCTCCTAATTCCTTAAAAACCCCCCCTTCCACTAATACTAGAGTTGGGGCTATAGTATAACCTGGCAGTATATCTCGCTCCAGTAAAAACCCTGCCGCAAAACGCGGGTTTTTGTCCAAGTATGAGAAAAAAACGCGTTCAAGCGATTTTTTCAATGACTAGATGCGATGGAGCTCGGATTAATGACGAGAACGGGAAAAATAATGCCTTTGGGTAACGAGAGGATCAGGGTTCGAATGCACGCACTTCTTTTTCTTTGATAAAGAAAAAGACCTGCTCTAGAAAAAGAAACGAAAAGAAGCGCTTGCAGAAACTCCCTGTGGCCCCACTCTAATTTTTTTTCCCGCAAGCAACTTCGGGATTAAATCTCGTTTTTCGGCGGCCACCAGTCCTTCAGCTCGTAGTTGGAATCCCCCGCAACAATGTGCCAGTAAACAAGCGCGGCAATAAACACGATGAGCCAAAGCGCCTCGCTCAACCCCAGCCCGAACTCAAGCAAAACCAATTCCATACGCCCACACTGCCTTTAATTAATTTACTTAAGCTAAAACCCATATATATGCCTAAAGTAATTGGGGTTGACGAAGCCGGCCGCGGGTGCGTGATGGGCCCGCTGGTCCTATGCGCGTACTCAATCGACTCGGACAAGCAAGAAGCGCTTAAGCAAATGGGCGCGAAGGACTCCAAGCTCCTCTCGCCAATAAAGCGCCGCGAACTCTTCAAAAAATTCGAGAAGCTCGACGACAACGTCATTTCGGTGCTCTCCGCGGAGGGCCTAACAGACTTGATGGCGAAAAAAGTTTCACTAAACGAAATAGAGGCGCAAATCGCCGCGGCTGCAATCAGGCAGCTCGCGGAAAGAAACGACGTGGAGAAGGCAATCGTCGACTCCCCCGACCCGGTTCCAAGCAAGTTCGAGAAGCGAATCCGCAAGTACTACTCGCCTTCCTTTGAATTAGTGTGCGAGAACAAGGCCGACTTTAATTACCCGGTCGTGGGCGCGGCGAGCATCCTCGCGAAGGAAACTAGGGAGATTCACATCGAGAAGCTGAAGAAAATGCTCGGCATAGACTTTGGCTCGGGGTATTCCTCGGACGAGAAGACAATCGCGTTTTTGAAAACGCACCACAACGACGCCATCCTCCAGCCGCACCTGCGCCACCGCTGGGAGACGATGAAGCGCCTGAAAATCCACCAATTCGACTTGACGAAATTCTTTTAAAACTGGTTTCCGCAAGCAAAACTATTTTTTTTCTTCAATTATTTCTTCAATCCTCGCGCCGGCAAGCGGGCTGTTGGGGTTTTTCAGCACGTTCAGAAAATCCTTTTCCCCCTGGACAAACACCTTTCGGGCATCTTCATCGCCTCCTTTTTTTTTCTCCTCTTTTGGCTTCAGCGCGTTTTTAGCGAGGCTGAATATTTTCTCCCTCTCCTCTTTCTCAAGGCCATCCAGGCTGTGGTACTCGTGGCGGTTTTCAACAGGCCTGTTTTTTCCATCCCTTTTTTGCTCGCTTTTTACGTGAGTCCCCAAGATAAAGTAAATCCGTGCGTTAATGGCTTGGTTGAAGCCTGACGCTACGAGAACCACGTGCTTTTTCTCGACATTATTGCCAATCCACCTTACCGGCCGCAGTTCAGCCCCCAGCGAGTGGTCCGCGGGAATCACCAGCCTTCTTTTCAAAACCATTTCCAGCCGTCACTTCGTAGGCAATTATTCCCGCAGTAGATTATATTCGTTTGCAAAACCAGGCGCTGGAGAAAAAACTAGGGAGGATTGAATAAGCTAAAGAAAATAAGGGAAATAAAAACAAATAAAAATAAAGAGGGGAGGGGGAAAACCGGTTTTTCTCAACCGATTATTTTCTCCAAGTCGCTTTTCTTGCTCTTGGCGATTGACGCAACCGTGTCCTTCGCGCCCAATCCGATGGCGAGGCCAAACCCAAGCCCGATTGCGATTGCAAACGCGAGAACGAAAGCCCCAAACGCGAGCTTGAGCACGGTAGTGTCCGCGCCGGGCAGTATCAACGGCAGTGCAATCACTACCGCAGTGTATGCTACGAACGTGTGGAACCCGATTCCAAGGAATTTCGCGAACGGAATGTGCCGCGACGCCTTTATCTTGTCGGCAACGTACGCGCCTCCCAAGAAAGCCCCGATTAGTATGACCGCGCCTTGGACTAATGACGGAACGTAGCCGAGAACCCACAGGACCAAGTCCTTGATGAAATTTAATTTCAGCACGTCGGCCGCGATTCCAAGGAATATCGTCACGACGAGTATCTTGGTGAAGCTCGAGATTATTTCAGTTAAGGTAAACCCGGCGAAAGCGTTTTCAACGCCTTTCTTCCTAAGCTTCGCCTCCATCTTGTACTTGTCTAAAATGTGCACTACTACCCTCGCGAGTATTTTCGCAACCACGTAGCCGATAAGCAGTATTATGGCAAGTATTACCACATCGCCTACTCCTGAAACCGCGTTGGAGACAACATCCCCGGCGGCCATCTTCACTTTTGCAGTCAAAACATCAAACATACTATACTTCACCTTGTAATCAATTACTCAAAAACCGTATTTAAACGTATGCGGAAAGGGGCAAAAAACGGGTTTTCCCGTTTTTCAGCAACTTTTAAAAACAACAATCAATCTATTCATACCCTGGTAGCGAATTATTTTCTTTCGTTAACTTGTTAAATTCAACAATAAAGTCAACAATAAAATGGGGTAATGTTTAAATGGTTCAGTATCACAAGCGCTCGAAGACTAAAGCAGGTGGCACCGGCGGGTTAAAGAGAATCGCGAACGACAAGCGCAAGGCCCACGTCGGCGGCTTCTTCTCCCGCTCGCACTCGGCGCAGGAAGGGGAAGAGTCATTCGTCTCTACATCCAAGAAAGGCGGGGTCAGCAAGACCAAGGTTAAAACCGCGCTGTACGCCAGCGTCTCCGACGAAAAAAAAACTTTCAAAACCAAGATTAAGACGGTAAAAAAATCCCCGGACAACCGCCACTATTCAAGGGAGAACATCCTAACCAAAGGCGCTTTGATTGAAACCGACGCAGGAGAAGCCCGCGTTACCTCCCGCCCGGGCCAGCACGGCACGATAAACGCCGTACTGCTAAAAATAGAGAAGAAGTAATTTACTGGGCTTTGACTCGTTTTTCGCTTTTTACTTTTTTTTGCTTTCTTTTCTTTCCAACTATTTTTTTCTTTCAATATATCCTAGCGTCCAGCCCGCTTATTTTCGCAAAATCCGAGTCGAGGGTGTAAAGCCTTCCTTGGTTTGCCTTTACTATTCCCGCGATGTAAATGTCTGCGGAGTTTATCATCTTCCCGCTTTTCTTCAACTCTCGGTGGATTTTCGCGCCCTCGTATGCGGCTTGCTTCGTGAACTTAAGGGCAACGAATTTTTCTAGAAACAACTTGTTTTTTTCTTCACTGCCTGATTTCAAAAACTCGTAAACCGATACGGCGGTCGTCGCCCACTCGTTTTCCCGTATTTCATCCGCTATTTTTTTTCCCGCCGGCGTCGCGTTCGATATTTCTATTAAGATGCTGGTGTCTAAGATGTTCATGGAATTTCTCCCTCTCTTCAAAGCCCCGAGTGTCTTCCTCGCGGATTTCCTTCAATCGCTTTTGCATTTCCCTAGCTTCCTCCTCGTTTTCCCCCAAAAAACCAACTAATTCCCTTAAATCAGTTTTTTTCCTCTTAAATGCCTTAAGCAAAAGTTCCGAGTAGCTCTCCCCCTCGCCCTTATTGCTTTTAACCGCGTCAAACGCGTCTTGAGTGATAGTAATCGTCTTCAAACCCAAACACCCCTATTGCTTCAAACACTCTAATGGTTCAAACACTCTATTGCTTCAAACTCATTAGCAACTCTCCAATACTGTTTAAACTTATGTTTAAACCGATATTTAAACTTAAGTTTAGTGCTTTTCTTTCTAAAAACCGCGGTTTTGGGGAACCAAAAAGTTTATATACTTAATTATTGCCTTGTATAGTGTCGCATTGAGCTGCTTTTAAAAAAGTTTGTTTTGGATACTAGCACTATGCTTTGATGCAATAACGTGGTTATCGTGTTTACCGTCGTGTCAGCGGGCAAGCAGCGCGTTTTGCTTGAAAACCCGCTCGCGCCCGCGGTTGCAAGGCCGAGAACGGTTTCAAGCGGTTCGACAAAACTCCAGTTGGTCCAGACGATTGGGCGCGTGAAAAGCCCGTATTACGTGGCGAAATTAGCCGAAAAAACGGATTTGAGCTCCCTCGCGGGAATGAAATTCGAGTAAACTTACGTTAATTTTGTTAATTGATTTTTAGGTGATTTGATATGAAGTGCCCCGATTGTGGAAACACGAGTTTTGGAAAAAACGCCGAGAGAGGCGAAATAGTTTGCAGGAAATGCGGTTCTGTAGTGGCGGAAAACGAGTACCAAACCGGGCCCGAGTGGCGCGCTTTCGACGCCGACCAGCGCAATTCGCGCGCTAGGGCCGGAGCGCCGCTTAAGTATATGAGCCCGAACAAGGGGCTGGTCACCGAAATCGACCAGTACAACCGCGACGTGCGCGGAGGCAAGATAGCCCCCAGCCAGCAAGCACAGCTTTACAGAATGAGAAAGTGGCACAAGCGCGCATCAATTTCCAACTCCATTGAAAGAAACTTGGCGATTGCATTAACCGAGTTAAACCGCGTCGCCGCGCACTTGGGCCTTCAGGAGAACATACGCGAGGCATCAGCCTTATTGTACCGAAAGTGCGTTGAGAAGGGATTAATCCGCGGCCGCCAAATCGAGTCGGTCGTCTCCGCAGTAGTCTACGCGGTCTGCCGCCAGTACGGAATTCCAAGGACTCTTGATGAAATCAGCCAAGTAGCCGAGATTCCAAAGAAGGAAATCGGCCGAACGTACCGCCTCATCACTCAAGAGCTTGACCTGAAAGTCCCGCTGACCAACCCCCGATTTTACATCAGCCGGTTCGTGACCGCGTTAAAACTCTCCGGCTCAACGCAGGAAAAGGCGTTGGAGTTATTGGACCAAGCGGTGAAGAAGGGCTTGATTTCAGGCCGCGGGCCGATGGGAGTCGCCGCAGCCGCGGTTTACATCGCGTCAGTAATGACTGCCGAGCGCAGGACGCAAAAGGAAGTGGCGGACGTTGCGGGAGTGACCGAAGTGACGATAAGAAACCGCTACCGCGAACTAAAGCGGGCCCTCGACTTAAACGTCAGCATTTAAGCCGCCCAGCTTTTTTTCTTTTTCTTTATTTCCTTTATTTTTTTTAATTTATTTTTTTATTTCTTCTAGTTTTTTTTAGCTTCCTTGCGGCCGGAGAGGATTATTTCACGCAATGTTTTTCTTGAGGCGTTGGTCTTGATTAATTTCGGCCCGAAGCTCGCCTCGCACGCCTTGAATCCTTTTCCCCTCAATTGCTCGAGCACGAAGCTTTTTTTCGGACAACTCGCCTTCAGTCTTCCCGCCTCGGCGTGGATGCTAAAGCAGTATGGGGGAAAACCCTGTTCTCCAAGGAGCAGCTCAAGCAGTTTTCCCAAAGCTTTTTTCGCCTTGTACCCGCGTTTCTCGTTTTCCGCAATCATTTCTCGCGCGAACCCCCCGTCAATCAATTCCCCCAGCCACAGCGGCCCGGCGTGGTGGTTTCTAGCCCCGCACGAGCAGGCTGGAATCGGCGTTTTGCTCACGGTCTTCTCCAAGCACTTCACGCACTCGTTCACAAAACCGATTTTCTTGCCTACTCCTGCGCTCGCCCCGCTTTTCCTGCACTCGAGGATTGTTTTAATCGCGTGGCCTTGAAAAAAACTTATTTTAGGCACTGCGCGAAAGCCGTTTTTCTCCCCCAATGAAATAACTTTCCCAACCAGCACGCGCAACGCCATTTCGTGAACAAAATCGTTTCTGAAAATCGTGCACCCGTAAGTTTTCCCCGCGGCTTCAACGTTTTGCCTCTTCGCCGCGCACAAAGTAGCCAAGTCCGTTCCCGTAACCGACAAAAACCCGCCGTCGGACAGGCAATTGAAGCTAGTCTGCAGAAAATCCAAGGAAGAGCCAAACGGGTCGAGCTCAATCCAATCCATTAACTCATTGGTTTTCTTCAAGCCAGTGTTGAACCCCTCGGAGACAACAACGCTTTTTTTCCCGGCGTTGTTCAACTCAATGTTTTTCTCCAGTAACGGAATCACGTCCTCGTTCGCGTCCACAAAAAAGCATTTCTTGGCATAAGCCGGATTTTCGTTTAGAAAGCGCAGCCCGCGCGGGCCGGTGGCGCACAAGCCGTCGGCGAAAACCATTTTCTTCCCCAGCTGCTTTCCAGCCGCGTGGAAAGCAAGGCTTGCCGCGCTTCGGTTGAACTCCATTAGCGGGTTGAAAAACGCGCTTTTATGGAACGGGTCGCCGTCGGGTTTTGGGACGGCCAGCCGAGTTTTTTCCTCCAGTATTTCCTGCGTCTGCATCTTTGCACCATCTTTGGTTTTAGTTCGCGTATTGTTTTTTTAGCGTTCAAAGCATTAATAGAGTTGGTTACTCAAATTATTGTATCGGGTTATTTGATTTATGCTTGATGACGACTTGGTTTTGGAGAGGCTCTCGCCTAATTTTTGCAAGGCAGCGCAGTTGTTGGAGAAAGCAGTGCTTGGCGGGCAGAAAATCGTTTTGCGCTACGATAAGGACGCTGACGGGATTATTTCCGCGATTATCGCCCGGCAGTCCCTTGAGGCCCTCGCCTCCAAGCTAGGCAAGAAGATTTTCATTAAGGAAATTGACGCGAGCGCGGTTTTTTCCCTCTCGGAGGCCAAGCACGAATTCGGGTTGGACAAGCGAAAGTTCACCCTAGTCCTCCTCGACCACGGGGTTAACTCGGATTCTGCTGACGCGCTTGACTTCGTGAAAAAACGCGCTCGGATAATCGCGTTGGACCACCACCCCCTCGAGTGGGACCCGCAGCCAAAAGTGGATGCGCTGATTACCCCGTTTATTGCAGGCGGGCACTCGGGGTACTGCACGGGACTGCTCGCGTTTAAGTTAAGCGAATTAATCGCGCCGGACTCCATTGACGAGAGCCTAGCTTACTGGGCGATGCAAGCCGACAAGAGCGGGTTTGCGCTTGATAAGGAGTTCGAGGAGCCGCTCGCCATAGAGTTTTTCGCCTCGCTGCGGAGGAGAAACCGCTTGCGCGATTACGAGGAGTTATTGTCCGACAAGCGAAAAGTGAAAGAGTATTTTGATAAAAGCGTTAGGATGACTAACGCGCTGGGGCTGCAGGCGTCGGGGCTTAGTTTTGTCCACGAAGGAAAAAACAGCGTGGTTTGCGAGATTCCCCTCGAGCAAGTGCCAAGCGATTACCCGCCCCGCGGGAGGGTCTTGCAGGTTGCAATGGCGCAGTTTGAAAAACCAGGCGTGCCGCTGGTTGGCATTGGCTACACTGCGGACAGGCTTTCTTTTCGCGCTAACGGCCCTGCGCTAAAGCTTCATTTTGACGCGGGCAGGATTATCGGCGTGCTAAAAGGAGAGTTTTCCGACATCGAGTCTGGAGGCGGGCACCCCGGCGCCGCGTCGTTAAAAACCAGGAGCCGCTCAATGCAGCAAATCAGGGAGAGAGCGGTCGAGTTAAGCAAAGAATGTTTTGAGTAAGCGTGGTTTAATGGCTAAATCAGTAAGGGTTCGCAGGCGGCTTTTCAAGTACCTTCCAATCAAGAAAAAGTTTGTTGACGAATCGCGGGTTTACGATAACCTACTACTGAATAGAGAGGGTATGGTGCTAAAGCCGGGTCCGCACCGCGGACGGCCTCCCGCGCGGCCACCCGATTTGGGCGAGCTAATAACTCGTTACGGACTGGTTTTTTCACCCAAGCGCTACGGCTCGAGAAAAAACGCTTTGGAAGCCGCGCTTTTGCACGCGAAGTTCTACGCCGGCTTGGCGGAGAAAAAAGTGATGCACCCGCAAGCCAGCGTGTTCGTGCACAATGATTCTAGGAAAAACCCGTCAATATCCGTCCTGATGCCTTTTCTAACTACGCCAAAACGCGGTGATTACAACTCACCCGTACTGGATTTTAGCGCTACATTCGACAGGCTAGAACTAGCGTACCCGACTTTTCGTAATGTCCACGGCCTCGATATTTCTTTTATGCAAAACTATGG
>JACRGG010000042.1 GCA_016217775.1 Microcaldota archaeon | reverse complement strand
TGCTTGCTTGGCGCAGCTGCGACTCCAACTCGTCGAGAGTAGAATTGCCAGGGTCGACTAGGACTTTCTTTTTTCCACTGCAAACAAGATACGAGTTGCACGAAAACCTCTCGCGCAATTCAAGCAAGTAAATTCCTTCGCCAACCGCCCTCAAACCCAAAAACCCTATTGTTATTTTCAGCGCTACTTTATATGAATTACCCAATGGCTTTAGCCACGGGTTTCCTTTGTTAAAAAAATGTTTCGTTACGATGCTGCCTTCAAAGGGGGTTTGGGCTAATCCTTTTTCTTTTCCAAAGAAAAAGCAGCCCGATTCAAACAAAGAGTTTGAATGGGCACCGTCAAGCTTCGCTTGACGCGTGTAATGGAAAAAGAAATTTGGGGGTATGAACCCAAGGGTTTCAGGGGGCAAAGCCCCCTAAGACGCTTGTCACGAACTAAGGGGGAGTTCTCCCCCTTGGGTTGTGCTTTGCTTAAGGAAAACAATGGTTAAAAGCCTTCAACAATTAAGAATCGTTACACAAACAGCATTAAAGTGAAATTACGTGCGCGAAAACATTTTCCAAGAATCAACAGGCAATTCCTTGTTTAAAAACGAGGACGCGCTCTCACCCGATTATTTCCCCGAGCAAGTAATCGGACGCGAATCGCAAATAAGCGAGTTGGCGGCGTGCCTTAAGCCGATTGAGGAGGGGAGAAAATGCGCTCACGCATTTATTTTCGGCCCGCCTGGAACCGGGAAGACGACTTGCTGCCGCAAAGTAATCGAAGAATTAACCGAGTACACTACTAAGGCTAAGTGCATTTACGCGAATTGCTGGCAGCACTCAAGCCGCCAAGCCCTGCTTTCGCTGATTGCGGAAAAAATCGAGCCGACACTCCCTCGGCGCGGGATTGCCGGGGATGAAATACTGCAGCGCGTGACAGAGCAGTTAAAGCGCGCGAATAAAACCCTGGTGATAATCCTCGACGAGGCGGACAAGCTTTTTTTCAACAACGAGCAAAACGTGTTGTACGACTTGGGAAGATTAAAGGAAGTTTGGGGCGCGAACTCGTGCGTAATACTCGTAAGCAACTCCCCCGACTTGATGACTAAACTCGACTCGCGCATCCGCTCGTCGCTGCTTGGCTCGCAAATTTCTTTCAACGCTTACTCCCCAATTGAATTGAAAAAAATAGTTTCCGAACGCGCTAAAACCGCGTTGCGCGCGGGCTGTTACTCTGATGACGTAATCGCGTTGTGTGCAGCACTCGGCGCGAAAAACGGGGGGGACGCGCGCGTCGCGCTCAAAGCATTGTTCTTGGCCGCGAAGACGGCGGAAAAACGAGGCAGCGATAAGATAACGGCCGATGACGCGAGAAAATCATTCGGAGAATCCCAGTCGAGCGCGCAAATGAAGGCCGAGCGCGACTCGCAGCTGCTCGGGGAGGAAGACAACTTAATCCTGGATTTTTTGAAGGCCGGCGTGAAGACAAGCGGGGAAATCTACGAGTTCGTGGAGAGAAAGCTCGGCGAGTCAGACCGCAACGCGCGAAAGCGCTTGGAGAAACTAATTGCGAAAAACCTCGTGCAGGCGGAGGACGGACAGAAAGGAAGCCGAGTGTTCAGCCTGAAAAAATAACCTGCACGTGACACGTGCATTGCGAAAATGAAATTAAGTTGGGAAAAAAAACAGGATTATTTCGAGCTCACGATTTTAATCACGTCGCCGTTTTGCAGGCGGTAGTCCTTGGATAATTTGGTTTTCTTCCTCGCGTCAACCGCGTACAAGTACCCCTTAGCCAAATCGGAATGAATTTTTTCAGCTAATTGGATTGGAGTCGAGTTTTTCTCGAGCAAGACCGCGTCGGGAAGAACGTGGCTGAAGTTATCCGAGTACTTCCCCTCGTCCTCAACCGGGAAAACGACAATCAAGTCAAGGAGTTTCACCGACTCGTCCAACAATTTTTGCACGCCGGTTCCGTTGTTCTCGTCAACAAACTTCCTTATTTTCTCCAACGCGAGCCTAGCGGGCCCCGACGCCGCATCGGTTATCTCAAAAGAATTTCCCGTAAACTTAATCCACTGCTTTTCCTCTGATTTTCTTAATGCCAGCTCGTAATCCCCGCTGCACGCTACGACGGCGTTGCTTGGGTACGCCTCGCGCAGCTTCTCAAACCCCGTTTTTGAGGAAGCCAAGTCCGCCTTGTTGGCGGCAATAACAAACGGCTTTGTTTTCTTGCGCAAAAAAGTAGCCAACTTCTTCAAGTCCGCGTCGTACAATTTTGAGAGCGGGAAATCAAGTTGTGAAAACGCGTGCGACAATAAATCCGCGGTTATTTTCAGCCCGCTTAGGCTTTTCGCCAGTTCATCAAAGCTCTTCCAGCCGGACTTGTTGAAGTTTCTTTTAATCACGTCGAAAAACCACGCGTCAATCTCTTCCTCCAAGATTTTCGCGTCCTCAACCGGCGAAAAACTTCCAGGTGCCATCGGGTTTCCCGCCTCGTCGGTCGAGCCGCTTGAATCCGTAACTAGAATCAGGCAATCCGCTTGCGAGAGGTCGGACAAAAACTTGTTTCCCATTCCTTTTCCCTCGTGCGCCCCGCGCACTAATCCCGCGACGTCAACCAAGTTGATTGGGACAAACCTAACGCCGCCAACGCATTTTCCCGTGCGCGGATTGCACGAGACGCCGAGTTTTCTGCACGCGCACTGCGTTTGGAAAAACGCGACTGCCTTGTTGGGGTCAATCGTAGTGAACGGGTAGTTGGCTATCGCGACCGGCTTTAACGTAAGCGCGCTGAATAAAGTGCTTTTCCCCACGTTGGGCTTTCCCACTACTCCAATAAACATATATAGGAGAAATTGTGGTGCGAATGGATTTTAATTCCTTGCAATGCATATAAGCAATCCACAATAGAGAGCATAGGGTAGTAAAATGCTGTACACGATTAAGCACGCGCCGAAGAAAATCGAGGGAATGATTGGCAACGAGGAGGCAAAGCTCGCTATTTTGACTTGGGCGCGCGAGTGGGAGAGGAACAATAGCGGAAAGCCATTATTGCTTCACGGCCCGACGGGAGTGGGCAAAACCCTCGCCGCGTATTGTTTAGCCAGCGAATTCGATTGGCAAATGGTTGAGACTAACGCGTCTAACTTGCGCGACAAGGAGAGCGTCCAGAAGTTACTGGGCCTCTCAAGCGGGTCAATGTCGTTGTTTGGCGGAAAAAGGCTTATTTTGTTCGACGAAGTCGACTCGGCGTTTGATAGGGGCGAAGTTGCGGAATTGACGAAAGTGCTCAAGGAATCCCGCCAGCCAATCGTGCTGACTGCGAATGATATTTGGGGCCAGAAATTCGCGCCAATCCGAGTGCTTTGCGCGCCAATCCAGTTTCGCGCCGTGAATTCGCGGAGCGTGAAAAATTATTTGAGCCGGATAGCTTCCGAGGAAAAAATCGGCGACGGGCTAGTCGAGCAAATCGGGGAGAACGCCGGGGGGGACTTGCGCCGCGCGCTGATTGACTTGCAAAGCGGAATGATTTCTCTCACGGACAAGAAAATCGATTCGTTCAAAACCGTTGCGAGCATCTTAAAGGCCAAGAGTTTTGCGGACGCGAAGCGCGCGGCTGACGAGTCGCAAACGGATTTTGATATGCTGTACTGGTGGATTGAGGAGAACATTCCGGTCGAGTTCGAGAAGCACGCGGAAGTCGCGAAGGCGCTGGACTATCTTTCCAAAGCCGACGTGTTCCTCGGGAGAATCCGCAGGCGGCAGAACTACCGCTACTTCAAGTACGCGATTGCATTAGCCACCGCGGGAGTGTCAAGCGCGAAGGACGGGCGCTACTCGAAGTTCGTGAAATACAATTTCCCCTCTTACATAAAAAAACTCTCGTCCACCAAGGCAAGCCGCGCGTTGGTTAAGGAAGCAGGTAAGAAAATCAGGGCGAAACTTCATTGTTCCATCCCGCAGGCAATAGAGTCCATTAAGACAATCGGCGGCGGGCAGGAGTACTTCGGGCTAAGCGACGAGGAGAGAATCTTGTTCTACAAGAAAAGGGAGAGAAAGGAAAAACCCTTGGCGAAAGCAACAATATTAGCAAGCAATTAATTACTTCGGTTTGTTCTTCAATTCTCTATTGATTAATTTCAGCAAGAGCGGGAATTTTACGTAGCCGCTTTTCGTGTTGAAGTGCCCGGCGCCCTTAACGACTATTGCCTTCACGCCAAGCTTTCGCGCAAGCTTTTTCGTCTCTGCCAGCGCAACGTACGGGTCGTTGTCGGAAGCTAGGACAACGAATTTCCGGCAGTTTGAGCGGATTTTCCTCCAATCAAATTTCTTGGCGAAAAAAGTCTTGCGCTCCCAATCGTCTTTTCCTCCAAGCGGTCCCGAAAACCCGGCGATTAGAAAGCACGCGCGGACTTTCACCTTGCTTTTCTCCAAAACCCGCAGTGCAAACGCGGGGCCAAGGCTTCTGGCAATAAAAATCGCGTCTTCGCCCACGTAGCGAGAGTATGGCCCAAACGCCTTGAGCCAATTGGCTAAAGACAGCTTAACGCCGTTTTTTTGAAGCTGCGGGGTGAAAACGCGGTGGCCCCCCCCCGCCCCAAGCTGTTTTCTAATCCAAGGATGGTAATTCTCGTTGGCGTTTCCGTGCATTCCGTGGATTAGAAAAAAAATTCAATCCCATCAACCGGTTTTTTCCGCGCGGGACTTTCTTCAGCCTTACTTAGAGTTTTTTTCCTTGAAGTACTTTACGGCAAACCCCGCGAATACCAGGAGCACTAAAGCGGGGATTAAGGACGGCGCTGATTTAGAAAGCTCCGCAGCCGCTTCCGTGAAATAACGCGATACTTCCTCGCTTAATAGCTCCTCGGAGTAAAACGAGTAAGCCAGTTTCGCGGTGAACGGCCCGCTGAAAACCACTTTGCCCCCGTCAATGCTCGTCGGCTCGGGCCTAAGCGCGGACGCGTCCAACGTGAATTCGCTTGGCGCGTAAAACTCGAGGCGCTCGGACGGCGAGAGAATCGTCTCCCCGGTGGTTGTCTTCACAAACCCCAGCACTCCGTCCTTGAGCGAAAAAACGGTTTTCCTGCTCCCGACCTTGGATGCAATCATTATCGGCGAGTTCAGCTCGTAGTCAAGCAATAACTCCGCGCTGCGCCTGCCCACGTTAAGCACGCGGCGCGCCGTAATCGACGCGTTGGAGGGAATGATGTCCGCGCCCACGTGGAACTTGAGGTCCTTGGAAAAGCGCCTCCAGCTCACAACCGTGTTCTGGCCCAGGTTGCGGTAGTACTCGAAAGACTCTATCTCCGAATCGTCAGAGAGGAGGAACGCGTACTTCTCGCTCACCTTCGCCGTGCCGTCCTGATTGTAGTGGATTGAAACGGCGATGGACAAGTCTTCATAAGCCGCGGAAAACGCGCTTAAAAGCAGGAAAACGCCCAAAAAGGCCGCGAAAAAAGTTCTACCCATAATTAATGAATAGGTAATTTCTCCCTAATTAAGGCTTTGAACAAGTTTAACGCAAGTCGGGGAGAGAAGAAAAAAATGAGGCGCGGGATTTTGGGATTGAGCATCGCAGTGCTGGCGCTGTTGATCCTGGTGCAAATCAAGGGCGTGGAAGGCGAGTTCGCGCAAAAAAAGCACTCGATAATACTAAGCCAAATAGAGTTGGAGAAGGCGGCGCAGGCTAAAAACGACGTTGAAAGCGCGTACAAGCAGGTTTTGGAAAAAACCAAGGGCAGGACAGTTCCGGAACAAGTCGCGAAGACCGCCGCCAACCTATTTGCCCTCCAAGGGGTTTTGGAAAAAGAGTACGCCGGAGAAGGAGTTGAAATCAGCTTGTGGTTTGGCGCGACTGACGAGGAGGAGCTGACGCGGCTTCAGCAAAATATGCTTGATGAGAACAAGGCAATCAAGTGCAAGAATTGCTTTGACTACGCGCAGAACACAACAGGCTATGAAAAGGATTCGGTTCCCCTGGTAACCGCGTTTTTGAACCCCAAGAATGGAAAAATGCGGGTCTCTAGAAACGGATGGGGGCTCGTAAAATCGGATGCGCGCATTACCGCAGTAAACTCTGGGAACAAACTCGGCTTGGGGTGCAGCTTGTACGCGAACTCCACCAGCGCCAACTGCTTTGTGGGAGAGGAAATTGAATGAAGCCGACTGGCGCAAAGCAGGCGCGGGCGGCAAGGCGGGCGCGGGCGGCAAAGCGCGCGCAGGTAATGCTCGAGTCAATAATACTGTTTTGCGCCCTGCTCGCGTTCTGCTCGGTTTTATTGATTGAAAAAAACTCGCTTGAGAAAAAAATAGTTTTCAAAACCAGGGAGGCCGCGGAGAGCGGGTCGAAAAACGCCTCCTGCTCCCTGGCGCAAACCGCGGGGCTGGTTGGAAACCTCGCGCTGGACCACGATTTCGGGTTTCAAGCAGGCGAATGCGGCAGCATAGCGGGAGTAAACACGCTGATGGGCGGGGGAGGAAAATAATATGGAGCTTGGGTACGCAGTCATCGTGGCGCTAGTGCTTGTCATCGCTGTGTTAACCTCGTTTAACCAAACCGCTTCCGCGGCTTACGCGGTCGTGAGGGGGAAAAACGAGTTCCAAAAATCCAGCGCGCTGATAGCCGCGTCGGATAAAATGCTCGCGGGGGAAGAGCCTCAAGGCGGGGAGGAGTGCATCAACCGAATCAAAATAGAGGGCGGCAAGGCGCGAGTGCGGCAAGAATGCGTTAAGCCAATCGAATAAGAAAAAAATTTGATTTACGGGAGAAGAAAAAAAACAGGGTTGTCGGGTAAATGAACGCAATAGTGTCGGTGGGTAAATGAACGGAATAGTGTTGTTGATTGAAGCGCTTTTGGCGCTCATCTTAATCTCGTCCTTCGCGCCGCTTACCAAGACGAGTTTGCAAAACGATTTCGCGGACTTGATTGAAGAGAAGAAACTCGGGGATTTAAGCAATGCAGTCTCTCAAGACGAGGGGCTTTCAACGGAATTGATTAATTTCGCGAAAACCGGCTTTCCCCCGCGCAATACAATGGAATTAGCCAATCAAGTAAGCTCGAAGTGCCTTCAAGTGATAGTAAACGAAAGGGAGTACGGGGATTACGAAAAATGCGCGGATGCGGGCAGGACAACCAGGCTAAAGTCGATTGCGACATTATTTGACGGAAACGAGTTTTACTCGGTGAAGCTCATCCTATCTGATTGAAGTCCACGAAAACAGCGCCCGAGCCCTTGTTGGCTTTCACCAAATAATTTCCTGCACTCAAATCAAAGCTCCGCGGCAAGACGTCGGGGCAGTCTCTCGAAAACGACTTGTTTTCAACCGTTAGCCGGCACTCGCGCAATGTAGAGTTGTATGAAAAGCTCGCGTTGACGCTTAACCGCGCTTGCCTGGAGACTATCGAGTTGGGGCCGAGGGCGGACGCGCTTTTGGCCGCGAACGAGACTGTTTCAATAAAATCCGCGGCCGTCACGGTATCAACGCTTTTCTGCGAGAGCGAGTACGCGAAGAACACTGCCGGCAAGAGCAAAGCAAGCGCGCCGAACGACGCCGCCACTGAAACGAGGTAGTCAAGACTGGCTTGCGCTCGCTTAATGCCATATTTCCTTCTCACCGCGAATAACACCAAAGAAATTCTTTTCTAATTCCCCTATGCTATGTCCGTAATATTGTTGAGGACTTGAGTGGATTTTTTTGCAAGCGTTTCCCTGCCGCTGTTGGCAGTGCTCTGCAGCTGCGACACTAAAATAATCGCAACCGCTAAGACCGCCGCTATGATGATGAGCAGCTCCACGCTTACTTGCCCGCCGTTGTCTTCCAAAAACTTTTTCATACAAGTAGTGCGAAAATTAGACTATATATATTCTCGGTAGAACTTTTTCCTAACCGCAGGGGGGAGAAAACCCCCCTTCAGTTTCAGGCTCTTCCAGATTCCCCCCTTTCGTAAAATGCCCAAACCCCCCTGACGCGTTTTACTAGAGGGCAATAACTTTTAGCCTAAAAGAGCGCTAGCGCTTCTTTGGTGGTGAGAATGGGTATTGAATTGAATTTTTTGAGCTTAAGCAAGTGGTTGTCTCCCGAAACGATAAAATCCGCGTTTGCAGCCAAAGCCAATTCAAGTATCTTGTCGTCGTCAGGGTCTTCCTTCACTATTTTGACTGCCTCGCGCGGGTTTACGAAAACGCTTAAGCCCGTCAGCGCCTGCGTTAATTTCAGTTGGCTTAAAGCAGGCTGTTTTAGCCGCGGGTAGGTAAGCACCCTGGAAAATTCCGCGAACGCGCTTGGGGACATAAAAAGCACTGCTTGGCGCGAGCGGATTTTTTCAAGCAGCTCAAACTCTTTTCCCCTCCACAAAAAGCCGGAG
>JACRGG010000044.1 GCA_016217775.1 Microcaldota archaeon | reverse complement strand
TGGGTTTGTCGGGCGAGGAAGCCCTTGACTGCAGCGGCAAATTCGTTTTTCCGGGGTTGATTGACGCCCACGTGCACTTTCGCGACCCGGGGGCAACGCACAAGGAGGATTTTCTTACTGGCTCGCGCGCGGCATTATCCGGGGGGGTTACAACCGTGTTGGATATGCCTAACAACAGCCCGCCGGTAAGCACTATCGAGGCGCTTGAGCAGAAGATAGAGTGCGCGGGGAAAAGCGCCTGCGACTACTCGCTTTTTTTTGGGGCGACTAACGACTCGAGCTTGGCTAAAAAAGCGGGGGAGAGAAGGGAAGTTTGCGCGCTGAAGATTTATATGGGCTCGAGCACCGGCAGTCTTTTAGTGAGCGAGGAGAAGAAAATCGAGGCGAATATGCGGGAGTTCAACAAGGCAAAGCCCGTGGTGGTGCACGCGGAGAGCGAGGCGCTGATTCAAAAAAACGCGCTGGCTTTCACTGAAGACAGCGTATTGGTTCACAATAAGATTCGCGACGAGCAAGTGGCCCTTGAGGAAGCCAAGACCGCAATTAGGCTGGGAAAAAAAGCGTGCCGGAGGCTTCACGTCGCGCACTGCAGCACAATCGGGGAATTAAGGGAAGTCGCCAAGGCAAAGCAGGACGCTTTTCCCGTAACGTGCGAAGTCTCCCCCCACCACTTATTGCTTAACGAGGAGGACTTGGGGAAGCTGGGGAATTTGGGGAGGATGAACCCCCCATTGCGAAGCAAAAAACAACAGCAAAGCGTGCTGAAGAATTTTGCGTTAATTGACTGCATTGCAACCGACCACGCGCCTCACACGCGCGAGGAGAAAAACCAGGCGTATTCAAAAGCGCCTAGCGGAGTGCCGGGAGTCGAGACTATGCTGCCTCTCTTGCTTACTTTGGCTAGCGAGAAGAAAATAACGCTTGAGCAAATAGTTGAGAAGACCAGCCTTAACCCAAGCAGGATTTTCGGCTTGAAGAACAAGGGGGAGTTAAAGCCGGGCTTTGACGCGGACTTGGTGATAGTTGACTTGGAAAAGCACGGAGTGATTGAGGACCAAAAGCTGTTCACCAAGTGCGGCTGGAGCCCGTTCGCGGGCTGGAACACGGTTGGTGCGGTTGAAAAAACGTTCCTGCGCGGGCAACTGGCTTTCGAGAATGGGAAAGTACTCGCGCAAACCGGGTTCGGGAAATTAGTTGAATTAATTCAATAAGATAAAGTATATTTGCAGAGAACAAATAAAATACGGCGATTAAATGAGTATTGATACGCAAGTATATGACGCGCTGTATAGGAATATACGCACACAGTACGCTAGCCGCTGGGCGCTATACCCGAATATGGGAAATATGGTTGAGTTAAAAAATAACGCAGAAAAGCACTCGAATTGGTTTGCCGAGTTATACACACCAGTGCTGACTCATATGCTCATAGACCACCGCCTAACGCCAAACAGGAAAAGAAACTTGGAGCAATGCCTTGAAAAACTATTCAACAAAAACAAGACGGTCCTAGAAGTCGGCTGCAGACAAGGCGATTTTTTGAGATTTGTAAGCCAATATGGGGCAAGGGTAATCGGCAATACAGATAAACCAATTCTCCACACAGCGCTTGAATTCGGGCCTGATACGCTATTCATCGAAGGCAACGCGGAAACGGCGTTAAGAAAACTAGGCGGTGAAAACCCGCACATCATCGTGTCGGTAAATTTGTTTGACGAAAATCGATGGAAACTGGGGCAAAACAAAATTAAACCGCAGGAATTGCTTAATCGAATAATCGCGGCTGGAAGCAATAAAACTAGATACTACATTCACCCGGCAACAGACAGCACAAGCGCCCTTGAAGAAAGCAATTTGCAGACTCACGACGCAATTGACGGAATAAGCGTGAACCAATTGCGCGAAAACAAAAACAGCAGAACGTACGCGTTTAGGAAAAAAATAATTAGAAGAAAATAAATCGAGCCAGAACCAGATTTGCACGCGCCGCGTGCGGCAGATAACTTTGCTGCGCCGCTTAAGCTGCTTATTACTCGTTTTTGGGTAGGCGACACGTTTTTAAGTATTAATGGGTAAAAAGTGTTTTATGGACTCCGCTAATTTGTTTGCGCACAAGCTTGTGCACGATTGCGCCGCGCGCTTGCCAACTGTTTTCGGCGAGTTTTCCGCCACCGCGTTAGCCGACGAGGCGGGCAAAGAGCATTTCGCCCTAGTCAAGGGGAAAAAAACGGGCGGGGGCGAGCCGGCGTTGGTGCGCGTGCACAGCGAGTGCCTGACGGGGGATGTTTTCAGCTCTAAAAAATGCGATTGCCAAGCGCAGCTGCGAAAATCCCTCGAGTTGATTGGGGAAAGCGAGTTTGGGGTGTTGGTTTACTTGCGCCAGGAAGGCCGCGGGATTGGCTTGGCGAACAAGCTGCGGGCGTACTCGCTTCAGGACGCGGGGCTTGACACGGTGGAGGCGAATGAAAAACTGGGTTTTGGCGCGGACGAGCGCGATTACGCCATTGCCGCGAAAATACTGCTTGGCTTGGGTGCGGACAGGGTGAGGCTCGTCACGAACAACCCGGGAAAAATTTTAGGCCTGGAGAGAAACGGCGTGAAAGTCGTCGAGAGAATCCCGCTAATAGTTAAAAAAAGTTTTGAGAACGGGAAGTACTTGCTTGCCAAGAAAAAAAAGCTGGGCCACTTGCTATAAAAATAGTTTTTAGACATTGTAGTGGTTAGTTAATTAGAGGGATCTTGGGTCTTCCAAGTCCGCCTGCTCGCCGTCCTGCTTTTGTTTTTGCTGCTTGTAGAAGTTAAGCCCGTAGTATCCGAGCACGAGCACCGCGATTGCGATGAGGATGTTGTTGATTCCGCTAGTGTCGAACGTCTTGGGGGGAGTGAAAGTGGGGGCCGGAGTCTTGCAGTTGGTAAGCTTGCCTGCCAGCTCGTCGTGTCCCTGTTGGACTTTAAGCGCGAGGGAATTGAATTCCTCCAGCTGCGCTACTGAAAGCGAGTTTAGCCTGCCTTCGAGGGACTGCAGGGAGAGCCAGTCGGATTTGAGCTGCGTCGAGTTTATCGCGCACGCGACGTAATACTCCTGCTTTTGGGCTGAAAAATCGCTTGGCACAACGTCCTTGAGGCGCGAGTAGTAGTACGCTGCGTCCGAGTACGACATTCGGTAAAGAGTGTTTTGCACCGAGTCGTTGAGCTGGAGCGAGGCTTTTTTCAAGGAGTTCTCGAAAGACTCCCGGCCCGACGCCAGCACGGGCTTGAAGCTAGCGTAATCCCCCACGTCGTAAACGGCTTTGAGGGCTTCAAGGGCGTCTCGGCGCACCGAGTCGTTCACCTTCCCGCTCGTGCGCAAGTCGTTGCTTGCTGCCGTTACCGATTTTTGGTAAGCCATAGCGTCGTTGGAGAGCTTCGCAAACGAGTTGAACGAATTGTTGTACGAGGAGAGGTACGAGTTGAACGAGAGGACGGAGGGGTAGGACTCGAAGTCGCTTTTAGAGCTTTTGGCGGACTCCAGCTCCGACTGCGCGTTTACTAACGATGCCTTCAGCGAGTCGAACGACGAGTAGACTTCCTCGAAGCTTAACTCGGAGTACTTGGAGGTGATTTGCTCGCGCAGCACGGTGTTCAAGTTGTTCTCCACCGAGTCGCGGCTTGCCCGCGCCTTGTCCAAAAACGAGTTGAGCTGGTCCGCGCTGATTCCGGACGCCCCCAAGCCGCTTATTGAATCAAGCTTTAAGGAAAGCAGTATTAGCGCGTCGAGAATGCCAGGGCTTGAGACGGCGCTCTCGCGGTTTGAGCTTACCGCGAAGTAAATCCTCGAGCCCGCCTGCTCGCCTTTTGGCGCGGAGTAAAACAGCCAGAAGCTCTCTCCCTCGAAATCAACTTGGTTGTCGAAAAGCCGCGTGATTTCCTCGCCCGGCTGTAGGTAGTTGATTACCTTGTTTTGCGCCTGTTCGGAAGAGAGGGCAGCGTTGGCTGACGCGGGAAGCAAGCCCAGCGCGCAAACCGCTAGGAGTACTGGAAAAATCTTCTTGGGCATAAGCACTGGCTTTTTCACTCCAACAAGTTACTAGAGTATGAGTAAAAAAGCTTTCTTAACGCTATTATAGCAAGCCAAGAAAGTCTTCCGGCTTTTTTCTTGGTTTGCTTTACTGCAAAACGAGGTTAACCGTCGGATTACTTTCGCGTTTTGCTGTAATTGAGTGTTTGAACAAATGATTGACAGGATAGTGTTGGTGGAGCCCGAGCACGACGTTAACGTGGGCGGCGTTGCGCGCGCGATGAAAAACTTCGGGGTTAAAAAACTCTGCCTCGTGCGGCCGAAAGCCAAGCTGGGCTTTGAAGTAACGCTATACGCGAAGCACTCCCTTGACGTGATTGGAAAAGCAGGGGTCTTCGGCTCCCTGGATTCGGCGGTGAAGGGCTGCTCGCTGGTAATCGGCACTACGGGAAACTTGCTTAAGTACCGCAGCCGATTGAAAAAATGCGTTACAATCAGGCAGGCGAAAAAACTCGTCGGAGGAAAAGACCGCTGCGCGCTCGTGTTTGGAAGCGAAGGAAGCGGGTTAAGCAAAGCGGATTTGGGGAAATGCGATGTGCTGGCAACGATTCCAACCTCGCGCGAGCACGGGATACTAAACTTGTCGCACGCGGTGGCGGTTTGCTTGTACGAGTTTTTCAAAGTTGACGAAAGCGAGTTTGTTAACGCGGCGGGGCGCGCGAAGGTGCTTGAATCAGCCAAGCTGTTCGAGCGAATAAGCGGAAAACTAGGGCGCTTGCGCGACAAGCAGAAAGTAACCAGCGCGTTTAGGCAAGTGCTTTCGCGAAGCCGCGCGGCCGACGACGAGGTCAACGCGCTCAACGCATTCCTGGGGGAAGTGAGGAAAATAGTTGAAGAAAAGAAATCAGTTGAAGAAAAAACTAGCTGAAGAAAAAAACAGTTGAAGAAAATAAATTAGCTGAAGAAAAATATGGTTTTTGGGAATCCTACTTGCAGTTGATGCAGTCGTACTCGAAGGAGTACTTTTGCTTGGACGAGCCTTGCCAAGAGAAGTTGAAGGAAGAGCTTGAAGACTGGCCTTGCGGGGTGAACGCCGAGCACGCGCTTGACTGGGCCGCCGCCCTCCCGTCCTTCATCAGCCTAAGGCTGTAGCACACCGGAGTAGCGTCTTTCGCCTTGACGCTGCACGAGCCTTGAATGAATAACCCGCCCTTGTCGTCGGCTCTTGGCTTCACGAACTGCCTTCCGAAAAACGCGTACTCCCTCTCGCCCAAGAATTGGGGGCTGACCGAGCAGTCCGCGGACGCAGTCGGCTGGAATCCAACGAAGTAAAGCAAAACCACGATTACGGCTCCAAGCAATACCCACACCATCATCTTGTTCTTCCCGCTGATAACCTCGCTTAACCCCTGCGAGAACGTGGCGGGGCTGGTTAGCTTGCTTAAGACTGCGGGCAGCGAGCTTGGCTGCTTCTCCAAGCCCGGCACTTGGTCAAACCCCTGCGGGGAGCCAAGGCAAGCGTCTATCTTGACGTCGAACCCGTCGCCGGTGGCGGGGTTGGAGAACCACACGCGGAAGAACGGCACGTAGTACTTGACCGCCGCGCTTATTGAAACATCGTCTTTTTTCGCGCCGACTTTCGCCGCGAGCTTTGCCTTCGCCACGTCGTTTATTTCAGTGCGCGAAATGTTGGACGGCAAAACCTCGCCTTCTGAAACGCTCTTGGTTTTCTTAAGCGGGCGCGAGAGGAGGTACGGAACAAAGTCGTCGAGGTCTCCCTCGGAGGCGTTAATCGCGGCTTTTCCCGACGGGCTGTTTTCCCCGGCTAGAATGTCGAACGAGAAGAACCAGTACGGGACGAACTCGAGCTTCACGTCCTCGACCTCGTACTTTTTCCAGCCGCGCTTTTTCAGCATCGACTGCACTGTCGACAAGGCGGACTCGGGCGTGAGCTTCGGCTCGAACGCGAAGGAATCAAGCATCATAAGGAATCAACTCAATAGAATCAAACGCCATAAGAATCGCCCGCCATAAAAAAACTACGATAAAGTTAAGTTAACGCGTGGATTTAAAGTATTTGCAATTCGCGATAATCGCGTGCTGCGCGCCGTTAGCGCTTTTTGTCCCGCGTTTTTTTGCCGATTATTTTTGCTTTGTTGCGTGATTAGTTGAGTAAACTTTGTTTTGTTTTTTTGTTCTGAGTTTTTTTTAGGTTATGAATGAGTTTAGTAGGAATACTTTGCGGCGGATTTCCGCCTCAACGCCTTTCGGCGTTTGTGCCGAGAGGCCTTC
>JACRGG010000043.1 GCA_016217775.1 Microcaldota archaeon | reverse complement strand
GGTTTTTCAGCGCGTTTTTTCAACTGCGCCACCGCATCGTGCCTCGTTTTTTCATCAGGATGGCTTAACTTCTCAATTTGGTTGCTTGGCTTAAACGGCGTTGGCTTCAAAATCAATCTACCCCACACTGGTTTTTATTGAGCGTTGTTTAATAATCTTGTTTCAAGTGGTTGCCGTGGAGAGTTTTCCTAAAGTTGGCGTCGGCGTGATAGTAGCAAAAGGCGGAATGGTCTTGGCGGGAATGAGGAAAAACTCGCACGGGCAGGGCACTTGGGCTTTTCCCGGCGGGAGGCTCGAGGAAGGCGAAACGGTTTTTGAGTGCGCGAAGCGAGAGGCAATGGAGGAAGCCGGGGTTAAAATCAATAACTTGCGCAACGCTGCCTTCACTGAAGACGTTTTCGAGGACGGCAAGAAATACGTTACCCTGTTTGTCTTAAGCGATTTGGAGTCGGGCGAGCCAAAGAATCTAGAGCCTGAAAAGTGCGGGGGCTGGCAGTGGTTTAACTGGAGCGAAATCCCACAGCCGCGTTTTCTCCCCCTGCGGCACTTGTTTGAGCAGGAGTTCAACCCGTTCAAATAAGCCTGGAAAAAAAATATAGCCCCGGGCGGATTCGAACCGCCGTCACCGGATTCAGAGTCCAGTATACTTGGCCGCTATACGACGGGGCTGCCTTTGCTCATTGTTTTTTGGCAGGACAGTGTTTTAAATCGTTTTAAGAATTGTTTTTTCTCTTCTCAATCAATGCAAGCAGCTGCCTAGCTTGGTGCCTGGCCGCAGCCCCTGTTTTTTGCCTGCTTGCCGCGAGCAAACGCCTTTTCACATTCTTCCCGCCTATTTCAAGCAGCGCCCCTCCCGCGGTTTGCGCGACTTTCTCGTTTTCGTCCCCCAATCGCTCGACTAATTTCGGGATTGATTGGGAAAAAAGCGGTTTTAGGGTCGGCGCGTGCGCCGCCGCAATAATCCTAAGCGCGGGATTCGCGTGGCTAATCATCCTCACCACGTGGAAACCGCGGCCTTTCGGGTGCCAAAGGCTTTTCAGCGCGAGCATCGTGCGGTGGGGGTACTTTAATTCCCCGGACTCTAAAGAGTCCATCAGCCCGTTTCCGACTTGATTGAAAAAATCCTCCTTGTCGTAAGGCCCGAAGTTTTTCTTCTCCAGTTTTTCCATCACCGCCATCAGGGAGTCTGATGCGGCCAGTACTGCCGTCGGGCTGCGGCTTTTCAGCGCGTCCAGAAAATAATCCACTTCATCCATTCCCGCAATCGGGGAGAGCTTAAGCAGCGCGTTTGCCTTCGACTGCTCGCTCTTAGCGCTTTCAAGCTCTTTGGTTATTTCCCGCACTCTTGCTTGGTGGATTTTCTCCCGCCGGCGCCGCGCATTTAAAAAAACCATTTTTTTTCACAGCCTCGTGTTTGGTTGAGAAATAGGTTAGTGCAAAACGGTGTTAAAAAAAGTTTTCAGTGGGGAAAATCCGGGAATGCTTTGGAAAACTATACGACCGAGATTACTTCAGCCGGGTATCCGAGCACGATTAGGTGCTTCTTGACTTTCTCCTTGTGGTCGCCTTGGAGGACTATCGAGCCTTCCTTGCACGAACCCCCGCACGCGAGCTTGTGCTTTAAGTCCTTCGTCGTCCGCTCTAATTCCTCGCCACTTAGCCCCTCGACTACCGTGACTAGCTTCTTGTACCTCTTGGTGGTCGTGAAAACCTTTAGTTTTTGGGTGGATTCCTTTTCTATTGCCCGAAAGTCGAAGATTTCCTTCGGCAACCCCGATATCTTATCCAAGTCAGACATTAGCCGTTTTTCCTCTGTTAAACCTTAACGCCTTTTTGGCTTAAAAAAGTTTTTATGCGCGCAACCGCCTTGCGCAAGTCCTTGTACTTTCCCGCGTTGTTCGGGCGCTTGGTGGACGCAATCGCGGATTTCTCCGCAAACAACTCGGATTCAACCTTGGTTAAAAGCTCCTTGAGCTCGTTAACGCCTAATGCGCGGAATTCCTTCATTTTCTTGACTGCCATAACAACATCAATTCCATTAATTCAATTTACTGCGATTCGGTTTTTTCTTCAGCATTGTTTTCAACAGGATTTTCTTCAGTTTTTTCAGCCGGCTTCTCTTCAGTTTTTTCCACAGCCTTTTTTTCAGAGGGCTTTTCTTCGGCTTTTCCCTCGATTTTCTTTTTTCTCGCCGGCGGCTTCCTGGCGGTTTTTTTTTTCTCAACAGGCTTTTCCTCGGCCTTCTCCTCTACTTTCGGCTCGGCCGCCTGCTTTAGCGCGTCGGCCTCGGCCTTCGCAGCGTCCTTGACTTCGTTAGAGGCTTGCTTGGCTAAAATCGTGTCAATCTTGACTTGGTCCTCGAATACCGCGCCGGGCAACAGTATTTTCACTACTACCCCAATCGCCCCGGCCTTGGTGTACGCAGTGTACTTCGCTTTTTTCACTAATTTCATCGAGTGCCCGGATTTTTTTAAGTACCCGTCGCGGACTTTAATCGTCTTGGCCTTCCCGCCTTTCCCTACGATTTTCCCGCCGCAAATCACTTCTGCTCCAAGCGCGCCCGCGCTCATTATTTCCTTGAGGCCCATCCTAATGGCTTGCTTGGCGTTTCCCTTAATCTCGATTGTCTTGCCGACTTTCTCGGCCATTAACTTCGCGTCCAATGACGGCACCGCGACTTCGCTTACTTCAATCTGCGGGTT
>JACRGG010000040.1 GCA_016217775.1 Microcaldota archaeon | reverse complement strand
AGTGCTGCTTAAATTATCCATATATATCCTTGCACCAAATTAACTGTATTTTTGGAAGCCGATTTTTTCCGCGCGCTCCCTAAAGCAGCGCCTGCACACGAACAAGGCGTACTTTCGGATTAGCCCGTGGGCATTGCCGCAAAAGCGGCAGAACAGCTTGCCTTTCTTCTTGTGCTTAGTCTCCATCTTCTGCATAAATATCAATACGCCTCTTCTTCCTCTTCCTTAGTCATCAGCTTGACTCCGAGAGCTTTGAAAAACTCCATTGCCTCGGTTCTTGAAACGCGCTGTTTTAACGGCAGGCGCCGCGCGTTGATTTTCCTTAACGATATTCTCTTGCCCGCCTTTGAAAGCGTGACGCAAATGTCGAATCCCATCATACCGATTTTCGGGTCGTACTTCATTCCGGGAAAGTCAATGTACTCCTTTATCCCAAACGAGACGTTCCCGCCTGATGCAAAACTTCGCTCCTTCAAGACATTATCCACTGATTCAATCCCGCGCTTTAAAACGTCGAAAGCCGTCTTCCCGCGCAGCGTTACCTTCACGCCAATCTCGTCCCCCTTTCTCACCTTAAACGACGGGTTTCTCTTTCGCGCGTGGGTAATCACCGGCTTTTCCCCAGTGACTTTGGAAAGCAAGTCCTTGGCGTTAGCCAGTTTCTGGCCGGCCTCGCCGACTCCGACGTTCAAAGTGATTTTCTCCAGCTTGACTGCAGTAAACTTATTCATTTCCAACCACGCATTAATCATAGTTCAATAAAAATCAATTTACTTTCCAAAACCTTCGTCTACCGCAAACAAGTAATCCTTTCTCGTGAGCAGCTCCTCCCCGCCCGCGTTAAGCCTCGCGTCCGACGGAGTGCTTCCCGGGCGCTCGAGTATTTCCTCAAGAATTCCGAGTTTCCCCGAGTGCTTTCCCGAGTCGATTACGCACTTGCTTCCCTTCTCGAGCTTAATGTAGGAAACGACTTTTTGCGAGGGAACCGCGAGCTTCACGGTGTCACCCAAGGCGAATTTTGCCTCCGCCTTTTCCGCTAGAATGGACCTGCCGTCGTGGAACGAAAGCTGGGTCTTCCCGCCCTTAATCAACTGCTTTCCGATAATCTTGCAGTACTTCTCCTTAGAGCTGCTAGTAGGCTTTAAGACCATTTTCTGCTTTTCAATCAAGATAATGAAATTCTTCTTTAATGTCGGAATTGAAATCACGTCCATCAAACCAACGGGCTGCTTCGCGCTGTTCGCCTTAAGCCCGTCAATCAAGACCAAGCCCGCGCCAATCGCCTTTTTCGCCTCGCTCATTGAAGCGCACAATTCAAGCACGTCGCACAACACTACGGAAATGGATATGCTCGCGTCAAGCGGGTGGCGGCCGGAACTCGGCTTTTTAACGAAAACGAACTTCTTCCTAGCAATCGGGTACGCCCTGGGCATAGCGATTCTCTTCAAATGCCTTTTTCTTCCGTGACTTGCCATAATTTTTTCTCAACTCAAATTAACTTTAATTCAAATTTACTTCTTCTCAACCGGCTTTGGCTCCTGCTTCACTACGGCCTGCTTTACCGCAACTGACTTCACCTGTTCTTGCTTTGCCGCGCTTTGCTTGCTTAACTCGACGACGACGAGCTTGCTTAACGCAAGGGGGGCTAGAAACTCCTTCCCGCTCGCCTTCTTCCTCTTGCAGTTGTCGACGAAAACAATTGATTTCTTCAAGTCAACCTCGGTTACCTTGCCGCTGACTCCCTTGAAGCTCCCGCGAATAATCTTAACGCCGTCACCCGAGTGGATTCGCACGCTGCGCTTTCCTAACTTTTTGCGCAATTCCTTGGACAAGTGCGCGCGCACGAACCTCTGGCGCACGTGAAGCGGCGCGTGGTAACGGAATAGCCTTTGCTTCCTCGGCTGTCTTGAATTCATAAGCACACAATCACTTTATTTTAATTACACTACTGCGGTTGCAATAGCAACTACCTTCGCGTACCTGTCGGAAATTTCGCGCGCGACGCAGCCCTTTATTTCAGTCGCCTTGGGCAGCAGCTTGTCGTCAATCAACACGCACGCGTTGTCCTCAAACCTGACGCGCTCTTTCCCGCGCCTAAACTCTTTTTTCTGCCTAATTACAAGCGCGCGCTCTATTTTCTTGACCATTTCCGGCTTTCCCTTCTTCACGGCGACGATGCAAACGTCCGAAATCCCGGCCTTGGGGTAGCTTCTCCGCCGCGGCCGCGCTCCCAGCACTCCGATTACCTCGACGATTTTCGCGCCCGAGTTGTCGTCGCAAACCATTCTCGTGCCCTTGGTTATCGGGCGGGTTATCTTGGCTGGAATCCCTAGCATTTTACTCGTCTCCCGTAATTACCTTGCTTCCCAAAACCTTGGTTACAACGTGGCTTTTAGTCTTCGAGATTTTCCTGAACTCCGACACTTCGACTATGTCGCCGTCCTTAACCGTGAAACCGTCGACTACGTGGGCGTGAATCTTCGTGTTTCGCTTCTCGAAACGCTCGTACTTTCTCACTTTGGTGGTGAACTGCCGCTCGACTACAGCCATTTTCGTGGCCTTAGTGCTCACTACGACTCCTTGGAACGTCGCCCCGCGGGTTGAAATATTTTCCTTAGCCAACGCTTGCGGCGATACGGTTCTTTCTTTCATAAGCAATTCATCTGCGTAATTTTTTTTGGAAAGTAATTTGCTAAACGAGTTTTTTCAGCCTAGTTTTTTCGTCCGGTCCCACGAGCGGCAAACGATTTTTGCACCGTTCACGGTAATTCCTTCTTTTGGAAAAAAGTACGAACAACTCTTTTTAGGCACTCTCAGCGTCTTCTCCCCGGTTTTAACTAGGAAGGTGTTGAGAGTCTCGTCTACAATCAAGCCGCTTAAATCCAGTAATTCTTTGCAACTGCTCTTCTCGACTACAACCGTCCTCCCAATAAACTCTTGGGTCAGCGGCGAGCCGAAGGTCGCAGGCTTTCGAACACTCGAAAAAGGGCTTTCGGGCTTTGAAACCACGAAATTCCACCAAAACAACTTAATTAAAGTGAGAACAGAGTATTAAAAAGGTATCGGGAATAGCGGGTTCAAAAAAGCAAGTGAGAAAATGGATGGCAAGAAAATAATATTGCGCTTTACGCCTTCACAGCTGCAGGCAGTCTATAAGCTGGCGATGGAATATGAGGAAAAGTCTTGGAATAACGAAGAAGATTACGGCAGCGGGCATTATGATGAATTCGGCGAATCCGATGAATTAATTGACAAGAAGCAAATCAAGTCAATTCTAAAGAAAATCGGCGCAAGCCTGCCTAAAAAAGCAAAAGAAGAAATGGACAAGGGCGCGCTAAGAAGAAAGTACCACGCATTTAACAACGATATTGACGAGCGAGTATACGCTACTCTCAAGAAAGCATTCGGGCAGTCGAGAACGGTTGAAATAAAGTACTTCAGTATGGAACGCGCGGAGTTTACGAAGAGAAAAATCGACGTGTACTACGCGTCTGCAAGGTACACAATCGGCTACTGCCACTTGAGGCGGGCGGTAAGAAAATTCCGCACTAGCCGGATAGCATCCGCGAAATTGACTGATTCAACGTATAAAACGCCCAATGGATTTGATAAGAATGACTTCTGACGATTTCAAGCTTATAGCAAAAGGCAAATCTATTTGAACTTTTGAGTTGCCTTTTGCTACCTAGCAAGATATGGCTATTTGTTCAAATATTTCTGCATCTTGCTATAGTCATTGAACTCGCGCCTGTTTAGTCCCGTAATTATTTCCCGGTTGAATTCAACACAATTTTTATTCTACGCCGTGCCGTAAGTTATCGTAAAACTAGAGGTGATTCAAATGGTCAGGAAATACGCGCTTATTGTTGAAAAAGATTCGGATGGGTGGCTGGTCTCGGAAGTCCTCGGCTTGCCGGGATGCCACTCCCAGGCCAAGACGATGGATGAATTAATCAAGCGGACGAAGGAAGCCATCCACTCTTACCTAAAGGCAGAATGCAACAACTAATTTTTTAGTAACCGTTTAGTTTTGTAGGCGTTTTACGAGGTAAACTGCGTTTTTCAGTGATTTATTGGTT
>JACRGG010000036.1 GCA_016217775.1 Microcaldota archaeon | reverse complement strand
GAGGTTCTCGTGGTGCTTCTTCCCGTCGGCAGTGAAGGCGCGCAGTTTCCCGAAAACCTCGTCGAGTCGCTTCTCCACCGGCTCCAACTCCTCGCGCTTTTTTCTTATCTGCGCGCGCAATTCCTTGAATTTCTTCGCGGCAGGCAAGTCCTTTTCCAACGCCTTGATTTGCTTTGAAAGCTCCCTTTCCTTCCCCAGGCTCGCGCAAGTCTGCTGCTGCCACTCCAGGTGCTCTAGTTTCTGCATTAACTCGTCCGCGGAGCCAACCAACTTACCCCCAGTCGCTTTTTTCACCGAATCGTTAAGCGACTTGAGCTCCTTCTTCAATGAAATTGCTTGCGCGGTTAACTCGGTTTTCTGCCCGCGCAGCGCAGCCGCCCCCTTGTTCGCCTCTTCCCGCGCGAGCTTCTCTGTGTTCGCGGTTGAAAAAAGTTTTTTCAGCGAGTCAATGCGCGCGCGGTTTTCAGAGCTTGTCGCGCGCAAGTCGACGAGGGCCTGCCGGGCCTTGGCCTTCAAGCCAAAAACAGCCGATTGCCCGCCTTGAGCCTGCGCTGGTTGTTGAATTGGATGTTGCGCCGCAGGTTGTTGAACGGGTTGTTGCGGGGACGGTTCTTCCAAAAGGATTTTCACCAAACGGGTTTTCAAAAAAAACAAATTAAAAAAATAAAAACAAAAAAATAAATTAAAAATAAAGATTTAATGCCGGGGACTCGAATTATCTTGTCGGAGGCAGCCTTCCCGAGCCTTCCTGCTCGACTAGGTCGAGTTCCAGCTGGGCGATTTGCTCGTCGATTTCCGCGCGCTGCTTCTCAAGAATCTTCTTTATTTTCACGATTCTCTTTTGGTTTAACGCAATGTCGCGGTATTTCTTGGCCGCCTTGTTAAAATGCTCGATTGAGAGCGTGAAGTACTCCTCGTCGTTCATTGACTTGGCAATGTCGGATAATATGTCCCCAAGCAGCACGTTCGCGCCTATTTTCACGTCGCGCTTTAATTGGTGCTCGTTGGTCAGGCTCTGCTTGATTATCTTCACTACGCGCGCGTTTGGAAACGGCAGGTACTCGCTCTCGTCGTCCTCGTCCTCGCCTTCCTCGGCGCCCGCAGCCGCAGCTGGGTTTTCCGCGTTAATCGGGGCGTTTTTTTCTTCCTCGGCCATAAAATTCTACCTCTAAAAACCTTGTTGAAAAACTTTGTTTTTGAAAGCTTTTAAACACTAGCAAACGGCTTGAAAACAACTGGAAAAACAAGGGGGAAAACAACGAGTTTTTAAACCGGTTTTACAGGCGTTTTACGACGTAAGCGCCCGTTTGCTTAAACCCTAGTTTTTTGTAGTACTCGCGCGCGCCCACCCCCGATGTGACGGCGAGTTTTTCAAACCCGTTTTCGCCCGCGATTTCCTCTGCTTTCGCCAATAATTTTTTCCCAAGCCCCTTGTGCTGCGCTGCTTTCTCGATTTTCTCATCCACCGGCACTTGAGTGCCGAAAACGCGCAGCTCGCGCACGCCCGCGGTCGTGGAATCCAACTCCGGCCTGTACGTTTCGCGGGGAAAGCGCAGCCTGCAAAATCCCGCGAGCAAGTTGGCATCGTCGACTAGCTGGATGAAAAACTCTTTTCCCCCGCTCGCGCCGTACTTTATCGTCTCCAGGCGCAGCGAAGCCCAGTCTAGCTTTCGCCCGTTTTTGACTTCGTTCAGCCCGATTTCGCGGCAGCGGATGCACTGGCAGACGATTCCCGTATTCGCGCATTCTTTTTGCACGAGCTCGCGCAAATTAAGGTTTTTCACCCCGCCTGAAATCTGGTGGGTTGGAATGTCGCGGTCGACGCGCATTATGCGGCAGTACGGCGGAACGAATTTCTTCATTCCCGCTATTGCCAGCGCCGCTTCTTGAGTCGAATAAGGAGTAAATTACCCTAGCCGCCATTCATCAAACAACGCCGTTCCCGCAATCACCAGCGCGGGGTAGATTTTCAGCATATCCGGGCGCAAATTGGGGTTTGAAAAAAGCTTTTTCGCCATTAAAGCGTCTTTTCCCGGCGTTGAGTAAAGCCCGGGCATCACGTGGTAGCCGACTTTCAAGAACGCGTCCTTCACGTTTTTCGTCGCGTCGATTGTTTCCTTCAACCCGTGGCCGCGCTTGGTCTTTTTTTGCACCGCATCGTCGAGAGTCTGGACGCCCAGCTCTATTCGCGTCGCGCCAAAGTCCAATAAGGCGCTTACTTGCTTTCTGCCCGCCCAATCGGGGCGCGTTTCAAACGTCAGGCCGATTACGCGGTGCTTTGATTTCTCGTTGAGTTTTTGCGCCTGCGCCAGGGTCGCGCTTTTTTTCGCGTTGAACGCGTCAAAGCAGTCCTTGACAAACTCGTTTTGGTATTTAGGCGCGAATGCGTTGAAAGTTCCGCCCATCACGATTAGCTCGCACTTGGAGGGCGTGTGGCCGTTTTCAATAAACTGTTTTAGCCTCGAGCGGACTTGGGCAAACGCGTTGAAATCATTGTGGCGCGCGCGCAGGGCGGCGGGCTCGTATCCAGTGTAGCTTTTCGGCGCGATGGAGCTAGTCGGGCAGTAAGTGCATAATCCATAGCAGTGGAAGTACTTTGGCATCACCGCAACCACGCTCACCCCGGAGGAACTACGCATCGGGGTTTTCATCAACACGCTTTTGTAGAGCTCCCTCTTGTTTTTAGGCGCGAAGTGCAGCAGCACGTGGTTTTTCGGCGCGTTGGGCAAATGAAGCCTCGCGCACGCCGCGCGCTTGAACGAATCGAGTTTTTTCCTCTCCAGCCCTTCGCCTATTGCCTTGAACAAGTCGCGCGCGAATTGCTTAGTTAACTCCGCTTCGCCAGTTGAAACCATTTGTATTTTTGCTCCAGTAATTTTATTGCACCATTGATTTTATTGCGCCACTAGCGCAGATAATCTTGCTTAGGGAAAGGAAGGAAATTAAACAATATAAATGCACGAAATCGCTTTTGGGTTGTGAGTTTAGAACAGCAAGTTGGCTAAAAACGAAATGATTGAGTACAAGGCGTTTTCCGCGCTTGGGAACAACAGCACTCCGCGCCCGGCAGCCTTGGCTTCTGAAACAAAGTCGCTGCCGACGAACAATGTTGCCTTCTGAACGCCGTTGATTGCGGGGCCGGATAGGGAAACCGCGCTAAACGTCACGGGGTATTCCTTCGGCTCGCGGAAGCTTAGCTCTATTGATTCGGTTGCCTTGCTCGCCTTTGGGACGAAAACGGTTTTCTTCACGGAATACTGCTCGGGCAATCCAATCGTGCTCAACTCGAACACGTCGCTCGCGGAGCCCTTGTTGAACAGCTCGAACGAGTAAACAGCTTTTTGGCCTACCGCGACTTTAACCGGGTCGGACGAGAGGCGAAAGTCAAAGACGTCTTTTGAGACGATAGCCTTGGCCTTAAACGACAGCGGTGCGACTCCCTCGTAGTTGTCCACCGCCTGCACGGTGAACGAGTACTCGCCGTCAGCGGCGTTCTTCGGGATTATCACGCGCGCTTTCATCGGCGAGGAGAATTCCTGGCTGTCTTCATTCATCCACCCGCTTGGAAGTGAAGAGGGGATTATCCTAAGAACATTCCAATTCGCGATTTTCCCCTCGGTCGACAAGTTCGCGCTTTGCTCCCCCGTGTCAGTGCCGGCGGTTAACTCCAGTGTTTGCCCCGGGCCGGCAACGCCTAAGCTTATGGAATCGGAGGCGGCAGCGCCCGAATTTATTTGCGCGAAAACGGGGTCGGTTATTTTAATGTACGAGCTTGAGCCCAATGCGGTGAAGGCAAGGGCTAGAAAAAATGCGGTTAAAACGGTTTTTTTCATCGTAATGCCACTAAGGAAAGATAATAATACGCGCTGGTTTTAAGGCTTTCCAACGAAGGCATTTTCTAGGAATTCCCGAGGCAAACAATCCAAAGCAGCCGCCATAGGATTTAATCCGAGTCGCGCTGCACCGGCTTTGGGGTTACTTCCGCGTAGTATTTTTCCATAAATAAGTTCACGTGCTGCGGGCTGGTGATTCCCTTCTCGAGCATATAAGACAATAACTCGCGGCGCTTTCCAATCTCGGCGTCAACCTCGGATTGCGGGATGGTGATGGCCTTGGCGAGCTTCTCGCGGGTTTGCGAGGGGAGCGCAGTGCGGTTTAGCGAGTCTGCGGTAATGTCAAACGAGTAAATCTCGTTGAGCGCAATCTTGTCCTCAATGCGCGATACTTCGCTCACTTGAGTCACGCGCTTGACTAATCCCTTTCGCCTGTCCAAAATGCGGTGCTGGACTAGAATAATGTCGACTAGGGGAATCAGCGCGCGCGGCACGTTCATCGGCGCGTTTTCAAGCCTTGTTATCGCATCGCGGTCTGAATTCGCGTGGAGGGTGCCGAGCACTCCGCGGTGCCCCACGTTCATCGCGGTGAAAAGCATTTCAGCCTCCGACCCGCGCACTTCGCCAACCACTAAACGGTCGGGGCGCATTCGAAGCGAGTTTTTCACGAGTTCCTCAAGCGAGCTTTTCTTCGCCTCGAGCCTCACCCAGTTTTGGCGGTTGAGGAAACTCAACTCGAGGCTGTCCTCAATCGTTATGATGCGCTCGTTTGGGGGGATGAAAGTGCTTAACGCGTTTAGCGTAGTCGTCTTCCCGCTCGCCGTCCCGCCAACTACGAGGATGTTCATCGGGTACAACAGCATTCCATCCATTGCCGCCCATAGAAACGCCGCCAAGTCTAGGGTAATCGTCTGGTTTTTAATCAAGTCGAGGATGCTGAAAGGCTGTTTCTTGAATTTTCTTATCGTAACCGTCGTCTGCAAACTGCTTGGAGGAAAGACTATGTTGCACCGGCTGCCGTCAGCCATCTTAATGTCCTCAAGCTGCTTGCCGCCGATTGGAGTGAGCTGGGCGGTGAACTTGCTTAACTCCAAGTCGTTTTGGAAAAACAGGTTCGTCTTGCAAAACCCCAGTTGGCGGTGGTAGACTAGAATCGGCTCTAGGCCGTTAACCATTATTTCCTCAAGCCCCTCGTCGTCCATTAAAGGCTGTATCACGCGGTAGCCGTACAAGTCGTCCAAGACCGCCTTCGCGACTTTAGTGCTAGAGCTTATTTGCGAGAGGCTTTGCTCAAAGCGCTTCTTGTCGTCGGTTGCAAGCGGGGTGTTCGGCGCGTTTAACGAGAGCTCGTGCTGCAAGTCCAACAACGCCTTTTGCCTAGCGGAGTCGGGAATCGCCGCGGAAATGTCTGAAACTGTTTTCTTCCTCAAGAAAAAGTCCTTAAGCGCCGCAAACTCCTTCCTCTCGCTCTCCGTAAGCTCGTTTGGCGAGTAGGCGTAATCGCTTAAGGGGTAAGCGTGCTTTAATTGCGCGGGCATATAAAAACAACTTAAAGGCGCTTAAATAAACTAACCCTTTTCCTCGCTTTGCTCGAAAAGCGTTAACGGAAAATGGCACACTAACCCTTTTCCTCGCTTTGCTCGAAAAGCGTTAACGGAAAATGGCACACTAACCCTTTTCCTCACAATGCTGAAAAAGCGTTAACGGAAAATGGCACACTAACCCTTTTCCTCACAATGCTGAAAAAGCGTTAACGGAAAAAGAAAAAACCGAATTAAGCTATGATTTTAAAGAAAGCCCAGCTTATTTGAGGTAGTATGGACGACGGTGTTTACGAAAAGATTTTCATCCACGCGGCTGCGCAAATCAGCCCCACGCGAGCGGAAGCCGAGGAGGAAAAAGAGTTCGCCGCTAAAATCGCGGGGAAGATAATCGCGCAAGTCGGAAAAGGCGCGGACATTTTCTGGGTTGGAAGCGCGGCGCGCGACACCGGGCTGCGAAACGACCGCGACATCGACTTGTTCGTCAGCTACCCCCGCGAGTTGGACGAGGAATTAATTGTAAAGCGGACGATTGACGCGGTCAAGCGCAGCGTTGCCGGAAAGTGGGAAATGCATTACGCCCAGCACCCTTACCTGCAGGCGCAAATCGGCGGGTTTAAAGTCGAGGTAATCCCGTGCTTTAAGACCGCGCCGCACCAGGACATCAAGTCCGCGGTTGACCGCTCGCCATTGCATATGGATTACTTGCAGAAAAGGCTTAACGCGCACCAAAAGCGCGACGTGAGGCTCTTAAAAAAACTGCTTAAGGTAAGCGGGGTTTACGGGGCGGAAGTCAATGTCGGCGGGTTCTCGGGAATAGTCTGCGAGTACTTGATTTTAAACTACCGAAGCCTGCTTGGATTGCTTGTTGCCGCGAGTTCGTGGAAGCCGCAAGTAATCGTTGACGTCGAGGCGCACCACACGGGCGATGACTTGGCGAAAGAGTTTTCCTCCCCCCTTATTTTGGTTGACGCGATTGACAAGCGGCGCAACGCCGCCGCGTCGGTATCGCTGACTAGCTTTTGCAAGTTCATTGCGTTGGCGAAATCTTTTTTGGAGAACCCTTCGAAAAAATTTTTTGAAAACCCGAGGGAAGAAAAGCTGGACAAGCACGCGCTTCAAAAAAAGCTCTCGCAGCGCGACACTTTCCTCCTTGGAATTTCTTTTGCCAAGCCAAAGGACGTTGTTTCCGACATTCTAGTGCCGCAGTTGCGAAAGACTCTTCACTCGATTAAAGCGAATTGCAGGATGCTCGGCTACCCGATTATCGACTGCCAGGAGTTCGTCGGCGAGAATTCGTGCCTGCTAATGTTTGAGTTCCACTCGAAGCACAAGCACTTGATGCAGAAAATCGTTGGTCCCCCGGCGTGGCAGTGGACTAGCGTCAAGAAATTCGTTGCCGCGCATAAAAGCGACGCGATTCGCGGGCCGTACGTCGCGGAGGACCGAGTGGTTGTAGAGACGATTTGCTCGAACAGCGACGTTTCGCAGGCAATCGCGGAAATGATTGGCTCCAAGAACAGCGTGTCGGTCGGCTCGAGGTTTGAAAAAGAATTAAGCAAAGCCAAGCTCCTCGAAAACCAGCAGCTTCTCGACGGGGGCAACAACGCGTTTTTGCAGAACTACCTGACTAGGAAAGAAAGCTTTTGGAAGTAATTAGGAGTACTGAAAGTCGTAAAACTCTAGTTTTGCGTCTTGAGGGCGTTTTTTCAACTCCGACTTTAGGAAAGTAAACCTTGCGTTGAAATACCTTTTTTCCTGCAAGAAATTCTCTTTTAATCCCCTCGATTTTAGTTCCTTGAATGCAGTCAAAAGCCGTGCGTGGATGTTCTCGGCGTGGTTTTTGGGAACTCCGATTGAAGAAAGGTACTTCAGGATTTTTGCCCTATGGGTAATCTGCATTTGCTCGCTGTCGTACGTTCCTGAATTAGGAGACATACTCTTGTCAAATACTATAACTTGCGTTTGGCGCAAGCCCGGCAGGTAGAGAATGCTTCCCTTAAGCAAGAAATCCTCTCTTTTTCGAGTCGGGTGGACGATAAACTCTATTGGCGCGCCCACGGACTGCAGCGACTCGTGTTTGTGCACTCGATTAAGCCATTCCTCATTCAAACCCATCAAGTCCGCTTGCGCCGCCTCGAGTGTGGAATCGGTTCGTGGAAGCTGATCGTAAACTCGAGGGGACACGAAAGGCAAGTCCAAGTTAGTCCTAATCAATAGCCGCGGCGTGTTTGGCGGAAAGTGGTTTTTTCGAAACTCTTTGGGCGAGGAATACCGTCGATACGGGATTACGCTAAACCCGGGCTTGTTGGCGAAAACGCGGTTTAGAAACTCCAGTGAAAAATTTTTGTTTCCAATCATTTTAGGCATCTCTCACAACGCGAGTTCTTCAACAACCGACTTTTCGAACGAGTCCTTGTCTCGCTCGACTTTATAGAGCTTCCCGCTCGCTCCCTCCTTTAACTGCTCGTCGTGGGTGATAATGAATATCTGGCCGATTATCGACGGCAAGTCCAAGTGCAACATTCGAATCAAGCGGTTCACCGCCTGCGCGTCGAGGTTATGCGTGGGCTCGTCAAGCACTATCCAGCTTAAGCTTGGCGTTAATACCATCGCGAACGCGATTCGCAAGGCAAGCGACGCGCAAGTCTTCTCTCCCCCCGACGCCTGCTCGATTGGAGTCCACTCTTTTCCCGCTAGAAGCTCGAGGGAGTAATCGGTTGCGGACGGAGTTAATTTCAATGAAGTAAAGTCGCCGTAAGGGTAGATAGTGGGCCAAATTGTTGACATCGCCTGGTTCACCGCAGTGCACAAGTCCGTCCGCAATTGGGCCTGGGTTTCCAGCAGGCAGTTTTGAAACACGAGCACGGACTCGATTTTTTTCTCGAGGGCGGAGAATTGCCTCTTTTTTTCCTCAATAGTTTTTTGCTTAACCGCTAGCTTCTCCAAGCTAGTCGACTTGTCCGCAAGCAACGCGGACGCGCTTTTCTTCTCGCCGGAAACTGCGACTAACTGTTTTTCAGCAGAATGATACTGCGCGGTCGCGTTCTCCAAATCAGTTTTGTTAAACGAGAGAGAGGCGAGTTCGCGCTCAACAGAATTTCGCCCCAGCGTTACTTCCTCGATTTTTTCTTGTATGGCGAAAAACTCGCTTGCCTTAGATAACTGGATTTGCTTCTCGCTTAATTCATCCAATGTTTTCTGGTCGAAACTCGGCTTTTCCCCCAAGTAATGCAGTTGCCCGGCGAGCTTCTGCTTTTGCTCCTCGATTGACTGAAGCTTTACTAACTCGCTTGAAAGCCGCTCGTCCGACTCGAGGGACGCAAGCAATTCCGCCTTGTGCTTTTCGGCGGTTGAAAGAATTATTTTCTCGTCGGAAAACTGTTTTTCAAGAACGTGAACAGGCTCGACTGCCGCGAAAAGAGGTTTTTTCTCCGCAATCACCGCAAGCTTTTGCTCCAACGCGGTTTTTGCAGCGTCAAGGAAAGTCTTTTGCTCGAGTTGCGCCGCTAATTGCGAGAGTTGAGACTCAAGCAACTGCTTTTCGCCCGCGATTTTGCCGAGCGCGTCCTTTTTCTCCCCGCCAATGCGCGCCTTGTGCTCGTCGGTAAGCGCGGTGCTGCACACCGGGCACAACGTAGTGTCGCTTGACAAGTGGGTAATCGAGTCGTTAATTTGCTTCTCGCGCTCTTTCAATGACGAAAGCAAGTCCTTGACCGCGTCTTTTTTCTGCCCGACGCCATCGAACTTTGATAACTGCGCGGCGGTCAACTCGAGTTTCTGCAAGATGCCCTCCTCGTCTTTCTGCAATAAGATTAGCTTGGCGGACGAGAGCTTCGCCTGCCTGATTTTCTCCTCGAGTGATTTGGCCAGCGATTCTTTTTGGGTGAACTGCTTTTCCTCCTCGCGCAACGCCGTTTTTTTAGACGCCAAGTCGGGCTTTGCCTTGCCCGCCAAGTGAGAGTACTGGCCGATGGCTTTGTTTAACGCCTCAAGTTCCCTCTCCAGCAAGGTTTTCTTCGCTAAATACTCCGCCAACGCGGTTTGAGCGTAGCGCAATTGCGTTATTTTCTGCTCCACGCTCTTTTTTTGCTCGGCTAGCCCTTGTTTGGAAACAGTTTGCGCCACTTGAGCCGCTTGCAGCTGGATTTGCGACGCTTGGCTCTTCAAGCTCTCCAAAACAGAGGTTGCCGACGCAAGTTTTTTTTCAAGATTGGAATGCGCGGCGCTTTTTTTCTCAAGCAATGATTTTTTTTCAAGCAATTGAGTTGACTGCGCGGACAGCTGCGAGAATGACTTGTCGAATGACGCGATTTGAGATGTTAACTGCGCAACGTCTTTTGAAAGGCAAGCCGACTGTTCCAAGACGTTTTTCTCGTCGCTCGCGTCCAAGAACGCGGCGGCTTCCTTCTTCGCGTCGCGCAACCGCGAGACTAGGGTTCCGGCACTCGAGCGGGCTTGCTCGAAGCGGTCAATTCCAAGGAGTTCGTCGAGGATTTTCTTGCGCTCGCCTTTTCCCATCGTAATGAAGTAGTCAAGCTTGTTTTGCTCGCTGTAAATCGCGCGCGTGAACAAATCGTAGTCGACTCCGAGCAATCGCTCTACTTCCCCGGTGACTTTAGTCGTGTTGGGCCCCTCCAATAGTTTTGAGTCGCGGTGGAAGTACGCTTCGACAGCGCCGTCCTTAATCGAGCGCTCGACTAGGTAGTTTCCGCCGTTGTACGCGAAATTAAGCTGGACTTTCGCGTCGTTTTGCTTTACCGGCCTTGCGGTAATGACTTCGTCGAGGGTAATCTTGTGGCTTTTCAGCGCCGGGAAAGTCCCGTAGAGAGCGAAGCAAATCGCGTCCATCACCGAACTCTTGCCCGCGCCCATCGGGCCGATGAGCAAATTAGTTCCCTTTGAGAAGCTTAGCTGCGTTAGCTCGTGGGACTTGAATCGCGTGAGGCGCAACGATGAAATCATAGTTAAACAAGTTATTGAAAAACCTTAATTAATAATCCCATTCTATAACAATACTTTCCTGCGCGCGGCAACAGCGAAGGGGGATTGACTTGATTAGCGAAACTAAGTTCATTTGGTTCAACGGAAAAAACGTTGCGTGGAAGGACGCTACAATCCACGCGCTAAACCACTCGCTTCACTACGGGAGCGGCGTTTTCGAGGGAATACGGTGCTACAAGACGAGCAAAGGCCCCGCGGTGTTTCGCTTGCAGGAGCATATGGCGCGGTTGATTAAAAGCTGCGAGTCCTACGAAATCCCTTCTCCGTACACTGCCAAGGAATTTGAGGCCGCAACGCTTGAGTTGATTAAGGAAAACAAGGTTGACGCGTGCTACATCCGCCCGCTTGTTTTCTACGGCTACGGCCATATGGGATTAAACCCTAAAGGAGCTAAAGTAGAAGCGCTGATTGCTTGCTGGCCTTGGGGGACTTACTTGGGGGAAGAGGGACTCGAGAAGGGAATCAACGCGAAGATTTCCAAGTGGAGGAGGATTCACTCAAGCACTCTCCCAATGCAAGCCAAGTGCTCTGGGAATTACGCGAACTCGATTTTGGGAAAATTGGATGCGGTCAACAACGGCTTTGACGAAGCTATTATGCTTAATATTGAGGGGCGGGTTGCTGAAGGCCCGGGGGAAAACATTTTCTTGGTGAAAAACAGCGAGTTGGTTACTCCAAGCGTTGGGGAGGGAATCTTAAAGGGAATAACCCGAGACAGCATTATTCAAATCGCTAAGGAGTTTGGGATTAAAGTGGTTGAGCGGCCGATTGAGCGCGATGAATTGTTTGATGCCGACGAATTGTTTTTCACCGGAACGGCGGCTGAAGTCACTCCAATCCGCTCTGTTGACAAGAAAATTATTGGAAGCGGCAAGCGCGGGCCAATAACAAAGAAGCTTCAAGAAAAGTTTTTTCAAATCGTTAAAGGCGAAGACAAGAAATACGACAAGTGGCTGAGTTAAGTGAAGTAATTATTGCAATTGAGAAAAGGTTTTTACAACAATTTTAGTTTTCCAGTTATTTCATCGATTTTGTCGTCTGGCGCTGGGCCGATTGCAACTGCGGTTGCGCTTCCCGCCTTGATTTGAGTCCTGCCCGCGTCGTGAATCAACGAGCAGGGAAGCTTTTTTTTCTGCGCGGCGCTGAACACAGAAAAGAGTTCTTTTTCATTGTCTACTTTCAGGCAGACCTTGGTTTGGCCTTGGAAGAACCACTCGGCTACCCAATCCTGTTTTTTCTGGAACGCTTGGAGAAACGACTCGATGCTCGCGTGAGCGCCTTGCGCGACTAGCTTTCCTTTGCCCATATCCAAGTCTTTTCTTAAGACTATCACTTGCTTCATAAACGGAGAAACCTCTAATGGATTAATACTTGACGAGAATTTATAAACCAAGTCTCACTTGTTCTACCTTGATGGACCAAAGCTTTGACAAAGTCATCGAGGAATTAAAGTCCCTCGAGGCGCAGCGCAGCCAAGCCGCGGCCAAGGCGCGCGGGGTTCAAACCGTTTCAAGAAGCTTTCTCGAGCAGAAAATCGTGAACTTGCTTACTGAAGTAAAAGTTGAGGGAAGGGTTTGCGCTGTTGACGGCGGGATTTTAGGCGAGGAACTCCACTTTGTTGACTTATTGCTGGTTAGAAGCGCGGGGGCTTGCTTTGATTACAAGGCGGGGAAAAAAGAAAAGCACGAGTATTACCCGAGCGCGTTTCCGCAGCCGCAAATAAAGAATATGCACGCTTTAGCGTCCCACGAGTTTAATTGGTTCAAGAACCTCACACGCGTTGAAAGCGAGTTGGATTGCGCGATTGATTGCGTGGAAAAGTTTTCTCCAAACGCGTTGTTCCTCGACGGGAGCATAGTGCCGCACCCGGCGGACAAGCCGAACAAGGAAAGCTCGCTTTACGACACTTACGAGCGGGTAATCGCTAAGTTCAAGCAATTGTACGATTCGTGCGCGAAACAAAATTGTTTTCTCGCGGGAGTAATCAAGGATTCCAAGGGAAGAAATTTTTTGGAGAACTTGAAGGAAAACGCGGAGTTGGAGAAAGAATTCTTTCGCGCATTGAATTACTCGAACGACTCGAGCTTCCTCGCGCATTTATTGAAAGTCGGCGAGCGGACGAGTTTTTTGAAATACTCGCAAAGCGAGCTGGCGGTAAAGGACTTGGGGGAGTGGGGCGGGAAAATCAATACCACGTACATTCGCGCAGTAGAGTTCGATCGGCCATTGCGGATAGATTTTCTAAACGTGGGCCAGGAACAAAGCGAGGCTGGAATTAATTTGGTTTACTCGCTCTCTAAGACTCACCGCGCTTACGGCTACCCCGCGGTTTTAATCGAGGCGGACTTGCGGGCGACTTTGGACCCGAAGGAAATGGAGTTCGCTTGCCACGAGTTGTTCTCGCGGTTGCCGAGCGCGAACTTGACTTTAAGGCGAAACAACAGGCCGTTTAGGTGAACTAATGGATAAGTCAATGCAGGCAGTTGGAATTTACGACAAGATTGCATCAAAATATGCGGAGTCGTTTAAACCAAAGCCAAAGGAAGCTAATTTAGTGAAGCAATTCATCAAGCTGCTTGCAAAAAAGAAAAGGGTATTGGACGTAGGATGCGGAAACTGCGATTACTTTGACTGGTTTGAAAAAAGCAAGGCAAAATACGTTGGAATTGACTTGTCAAAAGAAATGATTAAAGTCGCCAAAAAAACGCACCCAAAATGAAAGTTTTTGGTCAAAGATATTCGAAAAATCAGTTTTCCAAGCCAAAGTTTTGATGGAATAATCGCGTTCTACTCGCTGATTCACGTTCCAAAAAAACCAAGTGGACAAAATACTGGATAAATTCAGCAAACTGCTTTCAAAAAACGGAGTGGTCCTTATTTCAACCCAGGAGGGAGTTGGAGAAAAGTTTGTTGAAGAACCCTTTTTGCCTGGAAAAAAGATTTTCCTAGACTTTTTTACAATACGCGAGCTTAAAGAAAAACTAAGAAACCGCGGCTTTAAGATAATCAAGGCAACCAAGCGACCGCCAAGAAAAAACGAGTTCAATTACAACAAAGTGTTTATTCTAGCTAGAAAAATGACAAAAAGTAGGTGAAAAAGAAATGAAGCCGGCACTGCATTTCGGGGTTTACCACGCTGCCGGAAACAATAGCCACGCGTTTACGCTCTTTACTGGAAGAAAACAGTTTTTTGAAAAAAAAATTCAGGAAGACAATGTTGGGCTTTCGCTGGTTGGGACAAAAAGGGTTCCGGAGAAATTCGCCGAGGAAATAAGGCAATTATTTGGCGATGGTGAAAAACAGGTAATGAACGGATTGATAAACTACATTGTTTACGACGGTCATATTGCCAGCAGCGTCATATATCGTCCAAAGGGAAACTTATCCTGGCTGCCCAGGGAGAAGAGGTTCTTGCCCGGACTGGGCTATTTTCTTGAGCGAGAGTGCCTCAAGCACTTTTTAAGAAACCCGCGTTTTGGAATAACGCACGCGAGCACGGGCATAAGCCCAAATGAACGGAGAAAAAAACAGCTCGAAAAAGTCGGGTCGCCCATACGAACTGCAGTTCCAATAAGAGAGTGGATTAAAAGGCTGGAAAAAGGAATCGAATTAAGCAGGAAAAAAACGAGAGTTAAAGCGCCTTAAGCAGTTCTTTGTCCAACGATAATACGCTGGCTGCGTGTTGCCTTGAGGCGAGGATTACCTCGCAGTCCACTAGGCTGAGTTTTCTATAGCTTGATTGAAAAAACTCGATTGTTTGGCCGATGTCGGATGCAGGCAGGATACTGAAGTTTTCAAAAACTTTTTGAACATATTCTGCGGCAAACTCCTTGCCGTTTTTTCTAGACAATACGCCAGCCAGCTCCACTAATACCCCGTAAGTAATGAATTGGGATTCTCCAGACGAGGTGGCGGCATTTAGCTTCCCTACAGCCTCTTCATAGTCGTCCTCATCAGCGTTTACGCTTGCTACCAGAACGCTTGTATCTATTATAATCATCCAGCATCTCTTCCCCGACTATTTCATCAATTTTCCTGCTCGCATATTTTCCAAGCTTTAATTTAGGAAGGGCCAGCCAGCCGGCAGCGCCTTTCTTCTCGAAAGTGCCCTTCTCGACTATTTGGCCGAAAGCCTCGCCCAAGCCAAGTCCCTCCTGCGCGGCGCGGGATTTAAACCTTTGGTAGATTTTTTCGTCAACATTGCGGATAAACACGTCAACCATGATAACAAAGATAACAAAGATATATTTAAGGGTATTGGTAGAGAATAAGCAATAGGCAAAAAACAAGCAAACAATAACTACTTGATTTTCTTTTTCAGCATTGCCTGGACTTGAGCCGGGTCGGCCTTGCCGTGGGTTTGCTTCATTACGATTCCCGCAAGAAAATGAAGCGCCTTCCCTTCGCCCGCTAAAAAGTCTTTCACAGGCTTGGGATTGACGGCAATCACCTTGTCCACAATCGGCTCGAGCTCGCTTTTGTCCGCAACGCCAATCAAGCCGTGTTCTTGCGCGAATTTTTTAGGCGAAGACGCTTTCTTTTCCAACACTGCAATCAGCAACTGCTCTCCCACCTTCTCTGTAACTTGATTGCCTTCAACCAATGACAGCAATTCAACCAAAACATCGGGAGTCAACTGCGAGTCCCTAAACGATAGCGTGCGGTAGTTCAACTGCTTTCGCAGCACTCCGCGGAAAAACCCCGCGGCAAGTTGCGGCTTTATCTTCTTGCCGACTTTTTCGAAAGCGTCGGCAAGTAATTTCTCCAGGCAAATCGCGAAAGCCTCTTCTGGCAAAATCTTGTAGGATTTGACGAACCGCTCGCGCTTTTCTCTTGGGAGCTCAGGCAATTCTTTTCTAACCGCGTCAATGAACTCTTTCGTCAAGACTATCGGCGGAACGTCGGGGTCGGGAAAATAACGGTAGTCGTCAACCGTTTCCTTGCGGCGCAGGGTTATGGTGGAGCCCTTGGCTTCGTCAAAATGCCTTGTTTCCAAAAACAGCGGGAGGTTGTTCTTAATCATATTCAAATGCCTCGAGTGCTCGAACGTCAGCGCGGTGTAAACCCCTTTGAACGAATTGATGTTTTTTACCTCGGCGCGCGGGTGGCCGCGAATCGAAAAATTGGCGTCGACTCGCATCGAGCCAGGTTCGCTGCTTACCGCATTGAGGTAATCTAGGATTGCCGAGATTTCCTCCAAGAACTCTCGCGCTTGGCTTGGCGTAGTCATATCGGGGTCGGTGACTATCTCAATGAGCGGGATTCCCGAGCGGTTAAAGTCAACCAAGCCTTTTTTCAACTCGTAATTCCCGGGGTCCTCCTCCAAGTGCACTTCTGTGATGCCCACGCCGAGTAATTCCCCGCCTGTTGCAAACGGCTTTGAAGTACGCTGGTAGCCGGATGCCAAGTCGGGGTAGAAGTAGTGTTTTCTCTGTATGAAGATAGGCTCGCCTACTTTAAGCTTGCAGCCTAGCGCGAGGGCGATTTTAACGACGTTTTTGATGGCGGACTCGTTCACCCCCCACGGCTTTGCTCCCGGGTGCGACGTGCACGTTACGCACACGTTATGATTCGGCGCGTTGTTCCTATAATCGGTCGAGCATCGGCAGAACAATTTGCTTTGCGCATCCAACTGCACGTGGACTTCGAGGCCGATTACCGACTCGGACTGGCCGGACTGCGCCGACTGCCCCGAATGCGCCGGCTTCTCCACTTGCTTTTGTTCCATAAAAAATAATCCTCGAGAATAGTGATTTTATTAGCCAGGAGTGTTTAAGTTATTTTTGCTTTACGGGCTATTGCCTTGCTTATTTTTGCTTGCTGGTTTTTTCCATAACGGAATTGAATTGCTTGACTTGCTCGAGCGCGGATATGATTCTTTTGTACGCCAACGGCGCTTGGCTCTCGCTTACGAGAAACGAAATCCAGTTGAACGTGCGGATGAGCCCGTAGATTGAAATGTTGCGCCTTGCGAACAATCCTGTGAAGTAATAAAACTCGCCCGGCACCTCGATTAAATCCGGCGGGACCTTGATTGAAATCATCGCCAGATTATCCGTGATTTTCTGCACGTCCTTCTTGTCTATGAGCTTGAGTATTTGCGCCAAAAACCGCCTGTGCGCGATGACCGAGATTTCAGTGCGGCGCTGGATTTGGTAAAACCGCTCGCCCTTCTCCTGGTTGGTCGTCTTCTCCAATTCGCACAGCTTCTCGCTTAGCTGCGGGGAATTCCTCTGCAAGTCAATCCGGAACATTCCCGTGTGCACGAAAATCGCGGCGTGGGCGATTAAGGAAAGAAAACTGGGGGACTCCTCGTGGGTTTTTTTCATCTCGCGGCGGATTGCCGCAATCACCGCGTGCTCGCCGACCTTGAACCCGACTTGCGACTCGATTCTGGGAATGAGCATCCGCGCGAGGCCGGAGTAGTTGATTATCTCCTTGTCCACGCCAAGGTTCAAAAACGGCACGTCGTCAAGCAAGACCCTTACTGCACTTGATATTCCCTTAGACAATTCATTCAACCCGCAATACATTAGATAAACAGTATATATAAATGGTTTTGTTTAAATCTATGCAAAATACTTGAGAATTAACTACACTGGCTGAAAAACAAAACGTTTATATAATTCCATAGCGTAAATAATTCACGGAGGCGGTTTGGGGAAAATAAAATCCGACAGGATAAAAAAAATCGGAAAATTGGCGGGTTGGAAGGGCAGGGCTGTCCTAAAAAGTGAGATAGTGGTACGAGAGACGAAGACAACCCTATGGAGGTAATTCCTAACTTGGTGAGGCGTTCTTCATCCTCTTGTCTTGCTTAGAAAACGGGGCTTGCCCGAATAACCCGTAAATTTTTTTTTAAAACGCGCGGCGGGAAAAAAACGATTAATTGATTTTGTACCTTAGCCTGCACGCGATTTGAAAGCCGGCGAACTGCTTTCCCGCATCGTTGTCCGACTCCATTACAACGAGTGCCGCCTTGGTTTTTTCCGCAAGCTCGAGGAGGCGCTGGGTTTTATCGTCCTTGCGCATTAATTCGTCGAGGACCAGGATTTTGTCCGCGGCCGCAAGCTCCACCGCTTTTTTCACGTCCGCAAACCCGTACGCGTACAGCCCGTCGTTTCTCCCGATTGATTTCTTGAACTCCTCCAATTCCGCCAATTGGGTTGCGTACTGCTGCTCGCCGAGCATTTTTTCAAGCAGGCCGGTTTTGAGCAAGTGGTTCACGTCGGAGGGGAGGACGCCGTGCGCGTGCTCTAGAAACATTTTTTTGGAAAGCGCGGGGTTTTGGTTTTGAGCGAATCTCTTGAACGCGTCTTTTGCAAACCCGGGGCCTATCAACGCGATGGCGGGCGGATTTTTCTCCCCGATTGCAGTTAATAGCTGGGAATTGAATTTTTTTTCAAGCTCGTCGAACGATTCCTTGTCGCGCTTGCTAGCCGAATTTTCTAGCTCGAAGAGTTTTTTCAATCCGAGCGCGGACAATTCGTAGAACGCCGCGGTTTTTTCTTCCACCGCGACGATTAGGGCTTTTGGCTTCTTGGATTTTTTGGCGGCGGACTCCAGCACGTATTTTTCGTACGCGGACGGGGTTTTTTGAACTGCTACTTGAGCGCCGACTTCAATGTCTATGGTGTGGTGCTCGCCTACCGAGACGAATTCCTCGGGGGTTCCCGACAGTATTTTTCCGGTTAAGCGCAGCTTGTTCGCGTTCTCGGAGAACTCGACGTTGGATAATTTGATTGTCAGGAAAACGTGTTTTTTCTCCCCGCTGTCCCCCCGCTCGTTGCCGCGCTCGGCCTTGAAGCGGCGCGTGGAGTGCCCGCTCACAACGTCGTTTGGGCAGAGCACTTTTTGGAGGTGCCACAGGTCTTCGCTTGACTGCGGCCAGATTTTCAGCAAGCCGCTCTTGCGGTCGAATGAATAGCGCATATTGTGTTTCTCCCCAGGTAATCTGCCCGTAAATTGTTATCAACGGCAATGAATAAAAGCAAAGCGCGGCTAACAAAGTTATTATGAAGCTAGTCAAGTCGGGGATAGTCAGCCTGCTAGTGGGCCTTGGGTTGTTTGCGGTAGTGTACTACTTCGGGTTTTACCAGTCCAACCCGCATTTTGTTTCGAGTTTAGTGTCGATGGTTGCGGCAATGCTTTTCGGGGGCTTGGGGCTATTGGCGGTGTTTTTGCTCCTAGTCGGGCTAATGATAGTGTTTTCTTGAAAGGGATTAAAGGGAAAAGAAAATAAAAAAACCAGTTTTTCTGATTTTGTTTTTTTAAGCCTAATTACTGCACTGACAATACGTTCGCGTTTTCGTCTAGTGCGATGCGCAGTATTGTTTGGTTAGAGCGCCACTCTGTTACAAAGCGCGCGTTGGATTGCAGCGAGTCGGCGAATTGCCTTAATTGCGCGTAGTCGGCAAAGGGGCAGTACTCGGCGGCGTCAACAGGGTTTAGCGGGAGGGAGTAGCCGCAGGCTTGCGGGGATGAGAGTGCCTTGACTTGAATCAAGTCCTTGGACGCGATTATCGCCTCTTCGGGGAGCGCTAGGGGGGTGTTGGCGGTGCAGTCTTTCACGACTTGCTTGTTTAAGCTAGGGCTTATCGGCAAAAGCTTGTAGTCGCGCAGGTAGACTTGCGGGCACGCCGAGTGCGGGCTTAACGTAATTTTCGTCTTGACCTCCCACTGGCCGCTCGAGTTGAGGTACTCTATTGAATAAACGCTGTACAACCCGTTGGCGGAGAAGAGGGGGTCGGACTTGAGGTCTTCCAAGACTATCGCCTTTGCGTCCGCGGCGGTTGCAACCGACTGCGCTTTAGAGGTGAACGAGTACGCGATTGCTATTGCTAGGATGACTACGACTATAAGCGCGACGCGCTTAAGCAAGACCATTCAATTCCAGCCTAGAAAACACTGCTTGATTGTTTAAGCCGGTTTTAAGCGTTTTTTTCTAGTGTTATTAGATAACTAGTTGGGTATAAAATCCCTACGAATCGGTAGTGTAATAATCAATAGGGCAGGCGGTTGTTTGGCCCGCAAATTAATTGCATTATCACGTGCAGGAGGCGAAGTAGGCTTTCAGCGAAGTGAATGCCCCGATTTTAGTCACGCCGGCTCCAGTGGGGCTGCCGACGACTTTCGAGTAAGTGAACTTAAGGTAACGCGCGGTTACGGGTGGGAAAGTAAATACCGACACGCCAGGAGGGTTGCTTGTTGAGGGAACAACAATTTGGAAAACGGAATTATCTTGCGATGCTTCAACAACCAAGTTTGTTACCCTCTGGTTCGAGCCCGCTTGGGCGTTGTGGAAGGAAACTACGGCGTTTATTTCACGCAACGCGGACGTTCCAGTCATATCGACGACAAACGAGTACGGATCCGGGCTTGCCGGCAGAATTACCTCGGTTGCCGTGCTTGGGTCAAGCAAGGGGCTTAAAGCCGGGTTTGAGATAGTAGCGCCTTGCCCTGTTTGCAAAAAGTTTTGCTGGCTGGAATCGCGGAAGACGAATCCAAACGAGTTGGGGTTGTTGAACGCGCTTGCGATGACAGACGGGTTTTTTGGAATTGCCTTCGACGCGAGCGTCGAGTAGACTTGGGGATTTGCGGAATAGGCGAAGGAGATTGACTCGGAAAACCCGAGGTTCTCGCTTGCCTTAAAGTCCGAGCAGGGCGGGTACGAGATTACCCCCGTGCTAGCGTTAACGCTGTCCGCCGAGAGCTGCTGCGAGAGCGCGGCAGAGTAATCGCCGAATTTGGTTTGAGAAAGCGCGCAGTAATCGCCTGGCGTTGGCGCGCACCCGCGTATTGAGTACGCGGAGTCAAGCAAGGATTCCATTAACGCGTAGTCCAAGGCGTTCGAGTAGTCGGCCGCCTTGTCGGCGACTTTCTGCGACTCTACTGCCGTTAACAGCGCGTTGTTCGAGTTTGACGCAGAGAATACCGTTGAGAGCAGCGCGAGCGCGGTGATTGTTGCAAGCGCTATTATGATTGGCGAGAAAAACCCTTTGTTCATTCGTTGGCGTAAAATCATTTGCTCACCCAAACCCGCTTGACGCTTATTTGCGTGTCGAAGGAACCAAAGCAGGATAATTGGCTGGAAGAGCAGCTGATGCTCAAGCCGTCGTCCGAGCAAGCCGGGCACGCGGGACTAGGCTGGCTTAATGACGCGGAGTAATAATTTTTTGGGCTAGCCGGGCTTGGCGTTGGCGCGGCTTGAGTTATTGAAAACCCGGTGAGCTGATTGAATGCAAGCGGGGTAATCGGCTGGAGGGAATAGTAGTTCAGCTCGGGGTAATCGCGGGCTAGCGCGTGCAGGGGCAGTTCCTGCAGGAGGGTGTTTTGGTAATTCGAGACAGTCGCCGCGGCTCCGATTATTAAAAACGCGGCTGCTATGGCGACGAGCGCGTCGGCAGTCAATGCGAATCCCTTCAGGCGCACGAGCGCACCTCCAACAGGCAGTAGCCGCTCGTAAGGCAGGCCGCCAATCGTTTTGAGACGAAAGTGTTAGGCGAGCCAACGGGGCAAAAAAACGACGCGCACGTGCTTGTTCCATTCGAGTACTTGAAGCACTTGCCGCTTAAGTCAACTGATTCGCCGTTGACAAGCGATTCCGCCGCGAACGCGCTTGGATTGTACTGGCTAAAGCCGGTTGCGGCGCGCGAAGTCGAATCCAATGCGTTGGCGAGCACTCCGATGGCTGCAAACGCGATTAGCAGCGCTATTACCGCGTCCGCGGAGAGCAGCTGCCCGCGCTTTCTTCCAAAAAACGTTTTCATCGGCAAAAAACCTTTTTCTTTAATCATATTTTGTCAGTCAACAGCCTTCCTGCAATAATACTGAACCGCCTTGCGCGTTGAAGCACGCAAAGCTTTGGCAGCTTAACGGGATTGTCCCCGTGACGGCGCAGTTGGTTGTTATGGAAAAGTTTTTCTCCAAGTCGCTTGACGCGACTACCAGCTTGTTGCCCGGCTGACCGGAGAGGTAAATTGTTTGCCCCCCGCCATTTTGGCCGCTAATGCATTGGATTGGAAACGAGAGCTTCTCGCCCCTCGCGCACGCGGCGTCGGAGAGCACCGCCGCGTTTTCCAAAATCGTCTTCTCGTAAGCGGAGAGTGATACCGACTCGCTTGTTTTCGCGTACGACGAGGCGTAATTCGCGAGGAATATTATTGACACGGTGAGCGCGGAAAAGACTAGGACCGCTTCGACGGAAAACTGGGCTTTTTTCATAAAAGGGATTACGCAACCCCAGTTTTTTAAGGCTACATAAAATAGGGGATTGCCGGAATAAAATACGCGATTGTGGGGAGGATTAGCGCGCCGGTGCAAGCGCTTTTTTTCACCCCGTATTGCCCCGGCAGCAGGCCTACTAGCGCGCACGCGGTTAAAGCGAACAAGCCCGGCGCGCCTTGCGAATAATAAAGCCAAAATAGGATCAACGCGAGTATGGATGCTGAAAAAACTTTTTCGCCGATGCGGTTGAAGAACAGCAATAGTTTTCTTGCGGACAAAAGCAGCAATAGCGCGCTTGCGGCTATTGCGGCGACCGCGGTTACTTCAAGGAGGAGGAAGTCTCGGCTGGTTAGATTCGCGCCTGCAAGCAGCGCCGCGGGGGCGGAGCGCGCCTTGTGCAAAAAAATCGAGTAGAAAAAATCGTAGAATAGCTTCGAGCAGATTATCGAGGTTGAAAGCGTGAGGAAGGTAGCCGGCTGGCTGGAGAAAAACAAGTAAGCAACGCTTGCTATCATAGACGGGCTAAGCGCCGGAAGCAAACCGGATAGCGCGCCGAGGAGCACGCCCGCGAAAATCAGCGGGAAGGAAATTTTCGGGAAGGAATCGTCTTGGTCCTTGGCGGCTGGTTTTTGGTTGTGACTTGAGAAAATTGATTCAAGCAATACCGGCACGGCGAACAATCCGGTTAACAGGGGGAAGAGAGGGTTGGAGAGCGGAGTGTCGAAGACGATTTTTCCAAGCAGGCCGGAGAGGGAAAACAATGCCGCGAATTTTAGCAATGAGTTCGACTTCCACTCTTGGAAGAAGACTGCCGCAATTACTGCGATTAACGCGATGCCGGTAAACGGCCGCACGGCGTTGAAAATTGGGGGGAGTAAAATCGAGAAGAACGGGAGTAAGAGGATTGAAAAAAGCGCGGACGCGAATAGGGCGGCGAGGACTAGCTTGAGGGAGTAAAGCGCTTTTCCCTGCCTTGCCAGGGATTGCGCCGGAATTGCGCTGATTGGCTGGGAGTCGGTCGGAGTGAAGAGAAAAATCGAGGGGATTGACTCGAAAACCAAATGCGAGAATGATAGGGACGCGACGGTTACGAAAAAAAACCCGCTTGGCTTGAACAATTCTATCGCCAGGTTGGTGTGGAAGAACGGGATTAATCCCGTTGCGCCAAGCAACAGCCCTTGGAGAAACTCGGCTAGCAAACCTTAGCTCGCCCCGTCCAAGGATCAGCTCGCCTCGTAGTCGGCGCTTGAGTAAACGTACAGCGCGATTGAATCGCCGTACGCGCTTATTTTCCCCCGAGCTTTTAGCCACGCGCCTTTCTTCGGCAGCAGCGCCGGGTTGACGTTTTTTGTGAAGACGGTTTTCAGGCAGGCTTTCTGCGCGCACAACAACCCAGTGGCTAAGGCGGAGTTTGGGCTTGCCGGATTGGAGTTTGCCTTAATCGCGGTTAGTTTTCCCTGCGCGAAAACGTTTTGGTTCAAATACGCGCTCGCGTTTGCCAACTCGATTGGAAGAAGGCTTGCCGAACCGGTTTTTGGCAGGGCGTAGAGGAGGAAGAGCGCGAGCACGCTTGACGCCAATAGTATTTGCTTGAACTCTAGTTCCGCCAAATTGATTTCCCGCCCCCTCGCGCCTGCTCTGCGTTATTTTATGCAGTTGTCGTGGGGAAAAAACCAGTTATTAACTTTTGGTAGAACTTTTTTCTTGGAAGAAAGCGCCAGATGGGCTGAAAAACATCCGAGTCGGGCATTGATAGCAATAGGCACAAGCAAGCCGGATAAAGAAAGGATTATATACTATAATGCTGGTTATACTTACCGTGATTATAGAAAGGCCGGCTGAAAGCAGCCTGGTGGGATCTGGGGGAAAATGGGTTTTAGTATACGGGAGGCGCAAAACAGGCAAGTCTTTCCTAATAGAGAACTTTGTGAAATACGATGATTTTTTCTTTGTCAAGCGGGACAGGAGCATCATTTCGGTCAAGGACGGCAGGACCATAGGGTACGAGGCATTCCTAGAGCTTCTCAAAAGCGGGCTTTCGCAGGGAAAGAGGGTAGTGGTGGACGAGTTCCACCGGCTTGGGGATGATTTTTTCGACTCGCTTCACGCGCACAAAAAACAGGGGAAGCTAATAATAGTATCGTCAACCCTGTTCCTGTCTAGAAGGCTTTTCTCAAGCCGCTCGGCGCTCCTCGGGTTTTTTAGCGAGGCTAAAATAGGGTTGATTAGCATAGCTGATGCGGCCAAGGCGCTTAAACCCATGCATACGGGAAGGCGGGACTTGCTGGAATTGGCGGTTCTTGCCCGCGAGCCGCTTGCAGTTGATTTTTTGGAACCGATGCTCTCGCCGCGGGAAGTTTTCGCCAAAGTCCTGCTTGGCTCTATCCGCACGGTTCCGGCGCTCGTAGGCGAGATTTTCTTAGAGGAGGAGAGAAGCATTTCCGCGGCTTACGAGGCGATATTGAGGGCGGTTGCGAACGGCCACGTTGTTTCGGGCGAAATATCAAGCTATCTTTTCTCCAGGAACATCATTAAGAAGGACGACCCGAGCATCATCCAGCAGTACTTGAATAACCTCGCTGATTTTGGGATAATCAAGAAGGTGGGAGTTTATGGGAAAAATAGGTTCATTT
>JACRGG010000038.1 GCA_016217775.1 Microcaldota archaeon | reverse complement strand
GTCTTTAGTTAATTTGGCCTCGTTTAAATTAATAACAGCCAAAGGCATCGCTATAAATATAAAGACAGGCATATTTCTTATTGCCGCGTAAGACGCCATAAATCCTCCTAAAAAAATCAGGATATGGCACATCCTGGCTTTCTTGAGATTTACTAAAAATGTAACGCTTGAGAGGGCCGCGAAAACCCAGAAAAAAATATATCTCCCAAAATTAACGCTCGCGGGCATTTTTAATTCATAGACATGCATAAAAAGTTTCTGCCTGGTAAATAGATCCGTCAATACATTTATCGGATAGAGCGCGCCTTTATAAAAATAAGGGTTAATAAAAGACGCGAGGCATGTTACGCTGAATATTATGCCTAATTTTTTAGCTTTTATTGCTAGTAGTATTAGGTACAGGCAATAGAACCCGGGTAGAATTAGAATTCCAGCAACTATCGTGTCTGGCACAAAAACCATTTATTTCATCTTTTTTTAGAATTATCTTGGTTTGTTCTTGGGATTATTGGTATGGTATTTTTAGGTAAAGGTTTTGATACTAGGCATTTTTCAATGTAGCCATCTGGAACTGGTAGTTTTACTGCAATTTTCTTTATTTCGTTATTTGTCATTCTAATCCCTAGTTATAGCTTTCCTTGAAAGTTTTTCGGGTTGACCGAAAAGCGTAAGTTCTAGTTTTGCGTAGTATTGTATGACCCACTGTGTTATAAGAGTTTGCGGAGGGATTGCGCGGAACTCTCGCCACGCAAGGGCTACGGGTGGACGTTTGAAAAACGCTTGGTTGTTCAAGCGCCGCAAGCCAACCGCTCGCGGTTGAACTTATTCGGAGCCGTTAGTCCCTTGACTGGCGAAGTTATTGAAATGACTAGCGGCGAGTCAAAAGCAAGCGCGTTCACCCGCTTTCTTTCTAAAATTGCTTGCGCACACCCGCGCAAGCGCGTGTGGCGGTATTTAGACAACTTACCAATGCATCACTCGCACAAAGTCAAACGCTTTCTGAAAAAACACGCTAACATACGCTTTAAGTCATTACCACGCTACTCGCCAGAATTAAACCCGCGAGAGTACTGGCACGGATTCCTGCGCAAAAAATTGTTGAACAACACGCTATTCAACTCGCTTGACGAGTTGACTGGCGCGATACACTCCTTCACCCGGCGCGTACCACGCGCTGTAATAAAAAACATTTGCTCACTCAAACCAATCTACGCACTAACAACCTAAAACCAAAAGACTTTCTTGGTCAGCTATAATTACATAAAAAATGAGTTATAATCCTTTGGAGTGCACGTTTCTTCTAAGAGTGGGCCCGAGGAGAATTGAACTCCTGGTCTTCCGCGTGTAAGGCGGACGTCTTAACCACTCGACTACGGGCCCGCAATCGCATTGGGTTCAGCCAACGTATTTTAGTGGTTGAAAACTGTTTTAATATGTATTATAAACAATTTCCCCCACTAATTACTTTCGCCAATCGACCGACTTTTTTGCCCCAGTTAGTTGCCGCAGTAGCTCAGCCTGGGAGAGCGTCCGGCTGAAGACCGGTATGTCGCAAGTTCAAATCTTGCCTGCGGCACTCCTTTCTCTTTGTTTTATTGGCCTATTCCAAAAAAGTTCTACCAAACGTATAAATATCCCAAGTTTTATTAAGGATATCCGTGATAATTAAATGGAATATCCATATCCAAAGTGGCGCGGCAAGCGGTTGACTTTCAACAGGCATACTTTGGAGAAATTACTAATGATAATGTGTCCACGCACAAAGTCATTTCAGCTTTAGAAAATGGGACTGAAACCGATGAAAAGAGAAAAAAAGGCGTTTTTGAGTTCGTGAGAGCATTCAAAAACGAGGTAATCAAAGTAGTGGTTGCCGATGAGTATGACCACTGGGTTGTCATTACTGTAATAAAATTCAAGAGGTAGTTTTTATGAAATGCCATTGCGGAAAAACCTTGAAGGAATCAAAGCTTGAGTTCCGCGGATTTTTGATTAGCGGATTTAAGTGCTCGAACTGCGGTCAAGAGTTATTCAATCCATACGAAGTCGACAAAGTAAGGAAAGCGTTAAACAAGCAGGTAAAAGCGCGCAAAATCGCGCATTCTCTAGTAATAACTTTGCCAAAACCCGTGGCTAGCCTAGTAAAGATTAGCGAAGGAGACGTCCTGCAGTGGCTTGTTTCAAAAAACAAGTTGATTCTGCAAAAAGCCAGCGTTGCCTAATGCGCTCAAACAATACGCTTTTAGTTCATTGGCGAGCTAATTTCTTGCAGTATGAACAAATTGATTTCCCTCCCGCTGGCCGTGTTTTTTATTCTTCTCCTAATCCCCGGCGCCGCGGCGTTTCAGTCCCCAAAGTCGATTGGCTCTACGCACCTATACGTCGAAGTGAATTGGACTCTTGATTCGCTTGGTTCACTCGGCCCAATCGAGTTAAGCGGGCTTAACTTCATCAAATCCCCTTACCAAAGCCCGGCAATGGAAGCAAACCGCGCTTCAACCCAGGCAACCGACTCTGTTGGAAACAATCTCCTCAACTTCAAGTTCACCGCGTCAAAACCCGTTGAAACCCTCTTCCTGCGCGGGTACGTCGACGTTAATTACCTCAATGCGGGCTTGGAGGACGCGGACGAAGAGCAGCTCGGCGATTACTTAAAGCCGTCCCCCTTTGTCCAGCTCACTCCCGCAATCGCGGACAAGGCGATTTCGCTGACGGAGGGAATTGACGACCCGCTTGAAAAGCTGGTGGTTCTCACCGAGTGGGTGAACAACAACGTGGAGTACGACGGCGCGGGTTACGGCGCGACGATTGAAAACTCTTCGTGGGTGTTCGACAACCGCAGGGGAACTTGCGACGAGTTCTCGCACCTGCTTATTGCAATGCTTCGCTCGATTAACATCCCCTCGCGCTTCTCGGCGGGGTTTGTGTGCTCGTCCGACTGCTCCGATGCCAAAAACTGGGGGCCCCACGCGTGGGTTGAAGCCGCTATCGGCGGAAAGTGGGTTCCGTCAGACCCAACGTTTGCCGAAGCGATAATCCTGGACGCGACTCACGCGAAGTTCGCGCAGGGATTCGACCAGGATAACGTCAAGGAATCGTATTCTGGAAACATCCACTTCACGCGCAATTTCCAAGTGTCTATGGACAGCTTCGGGGGATTCCCCGACTATTATGACATTTCCATTTCAGTCCCATCCAACGAAGTCGGCGAGAAGAGCGTTGAAAACGTTTCCGTAACAGTTGAAAACAAGCTCAAAACCCCTATTGCGGTTCCCCTCTCGCTAATCGCGCCGAAGGAGGCTAAGGTCATCGGCGGAAAGAAGTTGGTCTTTCTTGACGCCTTCGAGTCGAAAACCGTTTTTTGGGAAATCGCTTTCCCGCAAGTCTTGGAGGAAAACCTTGTTTACACTTACCCTATTGCGGTCACTGGAATGGGCAAGGACGCACAGGCAAACATTACGCTGCGAAAAGGCGGGGACTCGACCGTGAGAAAAGGGCTGCAGCTTAACGAAGTGATTCCCACAATCAAGGGAAATTCTCTTGAGCTCAAGCTATTGCTTGAAAACATCGGCTCCGAGCAAATCGCGGGCAACGCGTCGTTTTACTCCTCGGCAAGCAACTTCGCCATCCAGCCTGGGAGTAGCCAATCCTTTTTTCTTAAAATAATCTTCAGTCCATTGGAGAAGTTTTAAGATTGTCCATGTCATGTGGAATCCTCTTGGGAAACAACT
>JACRGG010000034.1 GCA_016217775.1 Microcaldota archaeon | reverse complement strand
CGGCGGGGCAGGAGAACATAGTCGCCGACTTGCTATTCGAGAAGATTAAGAAGACCAAGGCGCCAATCTCCACGCTCATCGTCTCGTCGCACTTGCGCGGGTACTTGATTGCCGAGGGGAACAACGAGGTCGAGGCGAAAAAAGTGATTTCAAACGTCCCGCACGTGAAAGGCGTTTTGAACAAGACAATGCAGATGGAAGACATCAAGGAATTATTGGAAAGCAAGATGGTTGAAATCACGCTCGAGAAGGGGAACTTGGTTGAAGTAACGTCTGGGCCGTTCAAGGGAGAGAAGGCGAAAGTCGTGAAGCTCGACGTGGAGAAGGAAGAAATCACCGTCGAGTTGATTGAAGTCGCGATGCCCATTCCGGTTACGATAAAAAGGGACGCGGTCAAGCTAGTCCCGCAGTAAGTAAACAAAACGAGAAAATCGAGTATACGAATAATTGTTTTTTAGGTGAGAATATGGGTTCCATTACGATAAGCGCGTTGATTGAAGGGGGGAAAGCAAGCCCCGCGCCCCCGCTCGGCCCGTCCTTGTCGCAGGCTAAGATTAACGTGGGGCAAGTGATTGCGGACATTAACGAGAAGACGAAGAGCTTTGAGGGAATGCAGGTTCCAATAAAAGTAATCGTCGACCCCGCGAGCAAGAGCTATTCTATTGAAGTGGGGTTGCCGCCAACAGCCGCGTTAATCAAGAAAGAGATTGGGATTAAGGAAAACGTGAAGGAAACCCCCGGCGAGAAGGGAAAAAAAGTCATCGGGAATATTACGGTCGCGCAGCTAAAGAAAGTCGCCGAGGCCAAAACCGGGGTTTTATTGTCCAAGAGCGTGAAGTCGCAGGTAATGGAAATCAGCGGAACTTGCCTGTCTTTAGGGGTTACGGTTGAAGGCTTGAACGCCAAGGACTTCCAAAAACAAGTAAAGGAAGGCAAGTTTGACAAGGACTTGAAAGGATAGTTCCTTGCGGCTATGGGATTCGAAACGGTTTTAAAACCGTTCATTCAGTAATTGTTGAGTTTAATGCCCGCTGCAGCCGGCTATGGCTGCACTAAGAGAAATCTTGGGAACTGAGCAAAATCAGGAGGGCGTTTTAGTTGATTGAAAATGATTTTAGACAAGAAGTCGGTTGGTAAGGCGGTGCAGCTCGTGCTTTCCGAGAAGGGCAAGCGCAAGTTCGTGCAGTCAATTGACTTGGCTATTAATTTGCGGGACTTGGATTTCACCAAGCCCGAGAATCGGATTAGCCTCGACGTCGTGCTTCCGCACCCGGCGCGTAATTTGAAGGTCGCGGTTTTCGCGGACGGGAACATCGCTTTCGAGGCGAAAAAGCACGTTGACTTGGTCATCGAGAGCGGGCAAATAGAATCGTATGTTACGGACAAGGCGAAGACGAAATTATTGCTCGGCCACACTCTCTTGGCTACTCCCGCGTTAATGGCGGTAGTGGGAAAAGTGCTTGGAAAGATTTTGGCTCCGAAGGGAAAAATGCCGAGGCCTTTATTGCCTAACGCGAATATAGTGCAAGTCGCGGACTTGAGCAAGAAGAGCATCACGCTGAAAACCAAGGGAAAGTACTTGCCGACTATCCACTGCATCGTGGGCAAGGAGAGCATGAGCGAAGAGCAGGTTACTGAAAACGTCTTGGCGGTCTTCGAGGCGTTATTGAAGAAAATCGCGGAAGGGCAATTGGAGAGCGTTTACCTGAAGACCACGATGGGAAAATCAGTCAAGGTTTGAGTTGAATAGCGTTTATCGAATGAAGAAAAAATATTTTTGAGTTAATCGAGTGGGAATGAAAATGGTTTTGGACAAGGCCGGGAAGAAGGAGAAAGTCAGGCAAATAGCCTTGGCGCTCAAGAAATACCCGGTCGTGGGATTGGTTAACTTACAGAACCTGCCGTCAAGGCAGCTTTTCCTAGTCAAGTCCAAGCTGCGCGGGAAGGCGGAGTTGTTTATGGCGCGCCACACTTTGTTGGAGCTCGCGGTGAAGCAAGCAAGGCCGGATTTGGAGCCCCTGCTTTCCAGAATAAAAGGCTCAAGCGCGTTGGTTGCAACCGAGTTGGACGCGTTCAAATTATATTCGTTGATTAAGAAAAACAAGAGCAAGGCCTTCGCAAAGTCTGGGCAAATCGCGCCTAACGACATCATAGTCCCCGCCGGGGACACTAGCTTGCCTCCGGGCCCGGCGTTGGCGGAGTTGAAGGCGGCGAAGATTGACGCGAGGATTCAAGGGCCGAAGATTACGGTTGCCAGGGACTCGCTAGTAACAAAAAAAGGCGAGGCGATACTCGCTCCCGTCGCGGCGGCGCTGCAAAAACTCGGGATTGCGCCAATGACTGTCGGAATGAGCCTGCCCGTAGTTTTCGACCACGGGACGATGTTTGAAGAAAGCGTTTTGGACATTGACGAGCAAAAGTACTACTCGGACTTAGTCGCGGCAGTACAATACGCGGTTAACTTAGGGGTTTACGCCGAGATATTCACCGAGCAGACGACGCAGCCGATTGTAATGAAGGCGGCCCGAACGGCTATTGCGGTGAAAAAATTGGTTGATGATAAGAGCGCGGGCGGGGCAAAACAAGATGCTCCGGCAATGGCGGAACAAGCAACTGCCCCTGCGCAAGCGGCTGTGGAACAACCCGCTGCAACGCCAGTTGAGCCAACGCCGGCTGCTGCACAAGCATAGCAAGCAATTAAGTTAATTTAATGGAATTTGAAAAATAAGAGAGAGGGGAATTTGGATTATGGAATACATATACGCGGCGCTTGCATTGCATTCCGCAAAGCAGGCCATTAACGAAGAGAACGTCACTAAAGTGCTCGGCGCAAGCGGGGCTAGCGTTGACGCGACTCGCGTGAAGGCCCTGGTCACCGCCTTAACCGGCGTGAACATTGACGAGGCAATCAAGCAAGCAGCCGTAGCACCGGCAGCAGCATCCGCACCTGTAGCGGGTGAGGCGAAGAAGGAAGAAAAGAAGGACGAGAAAAGCGACGCCGAGAAGGAAGCCGAGGCTTCAGCGGGCTTAGCGTCATTATTTGGTTAAGCAAAAGCAACACGCGCTTTTGGCGCTGATTGCTTAACTGAATTCTTTCCCCAGATAATTCTTTTCTTTTTTACTCCTTTTTTGTTTTACTAACCCGCAGGCTCGACAGCCGCTAATTATCAGCCTACTCCGCGGAATATTGCGTTACGTGAATTGTAATGCCAAACTAGTTGGGGGGTATGAATCCAATGGATTTGCGGCATTAAGCCGCAAAATCTTGAAGCGAATGACGCTTCAAGTATTTTAGGGGGTCTCCCCCTAAGACGCTTAGGTTTAAAATCGGTCTTGCTGACTATTCTTGCGTGAATTAAAGTGCTGCAGTTATTCAATACGATGAGCAGGCGCAGGGAGAAAATCACTGCGCTCTCCGACAACACTATTAGGATGTACACTTGCGGGCCGACGGTCTACGACTACGCGCATATAGGGAACTTCCGCTCGTTTTTGTTCTCGGACTTGCTCGTGCGGTACCTTCAATTCAAGGGGTTTAAGACTAGGCACGTGATGGGAATCACCGACATTGACGACAAGATAATCAAGCGGGGGTTGGACAAGGGCGTTGACCCGTTAAAGCTGGCTTTGGAGTTCGAGGGAATATTCAAGGAAGAGCTCGAGGAGCTCAACGTGCACTCTGTGGACGTCTTCCCGCGCAGCACGGAGTTGATTAATGAGATTATCGCGCAAGTAAAGCGGATGCTCGGCAAGAAAGCCGCTTACCAGACGAAAAACGGGGTTTACTTTGAAGTCGCGGCTTTCCCGCAGTACGGGAAACTGTCGCACCAAAACCTGGAGGAGTTAAGCAAGCACCGCATCGAGCCGGATGAGCATAAGAAGGACCAAAAGGACTTTGCTTTGTGGAAGATAACGCCTAAAGACGAGATTAATTGGGACAGCCCGTGGGGGAAGGGAAGGCCGGGCTGGCACATTGAGGACACTGCGATGAGCGAGAAGCACTTAGGCGAACAATACGACTTGCACGCGGGGGGAATTGACTTGGTGTTCCCGCACCACGAGTGCGAAATCGCGCAAATGGAGTCGTTGACGGGAAAGCCATTGGTGAAGTACTGGGTTCACCCCGAGCACTTGATGGTGGACGGGAGGAAAATGGCTAAAAGCGAGGGGAATTTCTTCACGCTAAACGACGTGCTGAAAAAAGGCTATTCCCCGCAGGCGTTTAGGTACTTGTGCTTGTCAAGCCACTACCGCAGCCAGTTGAACTTCACTTTCGAGGGGCTTAAGACCGCGGAGAACACGGTAAGCGGGTTTTTGGGCTTTTACCAAAACGTGAAGGAATACAAGCCAAGCAAGGAAAAAAATGCTGGAAAGGAAAAAAAACAGGCAGATAAGGAAAAGCAAGGCGGCGATGGGATAACCGAGTTGTGCGGGAATGCCCTTAAAAAATTCGAGGAGGTTCTCGACGACGACTTGAACACCCCGCAGGCGCTAGCAGTTGTCTTTGATTTTGTGAAGGAAGTAAACAAGGCGATGCAGGAAAAAACCCTGGGCAAGAGCGGGCAAAAGCGGGTAATCGCGGCAATCGAGAGGATTGACGAGGTGCTGGGGCTATTGCACTACGCGAAAACCAAGAGCGCGCAGTTAAGCGAGGAGAAAATCAAGGAATTGATTGAACAACGCGAGGCCGCAAAGAAGGAGAAGGACTACGAAAAGGCGGACGAGATTAGGGAGAAACTGCGCGAAAAAGGCGTTTTGCTTGAAGACACTAAAGACGGCGTGAAGTTTAAGATTGCTTGATTTTACGAAAAGAGATTCTTATGAACTTGAAGAAACTTCCACACGAAGAACTGGAACGGCGTTGGTTTGAAAAAACGCTTTACCAGGATATGACTGTTTTTCCGACTATGTCAGACCATCCGGCGTTCCACCATTTCATAGTCAGTAAAATCAGGGAACTCGTGCCAAATGCATCTGAAGAGACTGGCGTGGAAATAGGCCCGGGGCACAATCCCGTTTTGCCCGCGCTGCCTTTCAAGAAAATGCTGTTTGTCGACTTGAGCAAGCCGCTTGCCGGCAACTTGCAAAACACGATGATTCCAATAAGGAGAGACGCACCCGACCGGGGATTCGACTACGTTCCGTTTTCAAAACTTGCGCAAGGCAGGTCAATTGCGGTTGTCGGGGACATTCGCAGGCTCCCGCTTTCAGTGGAAAAGAAAGCCGGGCTAATAGTCGTGAATAACGTGCTCACGCACATCAAGCCGGGTGAGAGAAATAAAGTCGTTGCGGGCTTGGCTGAAAAAACGCGCGCGCTTTTGATAGTAGACAACCACTACGAGTCTAAGCTAGAAATAAGGGCGCGTTTGAGGAACTTTGCGGAAATGGTTCAAAAAAGCTTGAGCCTGCAGCCGGAATCAAAAGAAAAACAAGAGCGGATGCACAGGTCGGAGAAGTATTTACATCCAACTAAACAGATGCTTGAGAGCGAACAACAAAAAATGGTAAACGTAAAGAATATCAAGAGAGAATTGGCGGAAAACGGCTGGAAAGTCGCTACCAGCATAGTACGCCACCCGCTGCAAAAAATAGTGATACTGCAGGCTAGGCGAAGCTAGTTTGAAAAAATAAAAAAAAATTAGGAAAAAAAAAGAAGTTTGAATCCTTATTCAAACTTTCCCCTTACTTGTCCGGTGTCGTTGTGGCGGATTCCGCTTCGGCTTGTTATGTACCCCACGGTTACCGGAACTTCATCAGAGCTTGTTCCAAGAGCGCCTGCAGGGAAGGTGTACAAGCAAGTGAAGTTGCCGTTTGGCGCTACCGTGACGTTCCCGCCCACTATTGGGCCCGTGCTGCATAACTGCAGTGCTCCCGGGGCGATGATATTCTGCCCGACCGCGTTTCCAAACAATAGGGTTCCGTTGGTTGCAACGCCCACGGTCCCGCTTGGCATCGAGAAGTCAAGGCAAGTCATGCTCGGAAACCCGGAGCACTCTTTTTGCCCGCTCCACTTCCCGGGATTGAATATTCCCAGGTACCACAATACCGCGGCTACGATTACGATTGCCAAAATGGCCCAGCCGTAGGTAACTAAGTACTCCAAGGCGGACTGGCCTCTCTTTGAGCGTCTAGCATAATGTTTCATTAACACTTCACCTGACTAAAAGCAAACAATGAGAGTTAATAAAGATTTTCTTTTCCAAATCACAACCCAAGGGGGGATTTCCCCCAAAGTTGCGGACTGCCCAAACCCCCCTTGAGCCGCGATTGCTCGCCCATAACCCTTTTGCATTCACAAAAACGTCCGTTTCAAACAACGGGTTTGAATGCGCTAACCCTTTTTGCTAATGCAAAAAGCATTAATGGAAAAAGAAATTTGGGGGCGTGAACCCAAGATGGTTTGCGGGGGCAAAGCCCCCTAAGACGCTCGTTAAGTTTTGGTCGCGAATACTTGCTCGCGCGGGAAGACCACCAGTCCGCGAGAGGTTATCTTGAAGGGGTGGAGCATCGTGTCGTGGGACGTGTGGCGCATTTTCAGCAGTTCAATCGCGCGAGTGCGGATGTCCCCCGAGAGGATGTTGTGCAGTATGATTACCCCGTCGGTAATGAATTCCTCAATCCCGATTTTCCCAACTGACTTGACTCCCTCCGGCCGCTCGGAGATGAACAAAACGGTTGCGCCCAAGGCGTTGAATCGCTTGGAGAGGTCGACTAGGACTTTGCGCAGCTTCTGCTTGTCCTTGACCGCCTCGCCCATATACGTGATTGGGTCGATTACGATGCGCTTAGCGCCCATATCCTTAATCCGGTAATATAATTCTCCGGTTAGGGAGGTCGCGAAGTTCTTGATTTCGTACGGGTCCTTCCAAATGATTGCGAGCTTGTTTTCTTTCTCTAATTGGTCGATGTCCCACCCGAACAGGCGCGCGGTTTGCTTTATTGAATCAGCGGTTTCCTCAAACGAGACGTAGATGCCGGGCTCATTCGCCGTCGCGCCCGTGAACAAAAAGTGCAGGCAGAAAATAGTCTTGCCGGCCCCGCTTGGCCCGGACATTAGTATTGAAGTGCCTGCGGGAACCCCGCCTTGAATCAAGTCGTCAAAGCCCGGAATGCCGAACTTGATTCTCTTTAAGTCCTTGATTTGCGAGTCCGCCACGGTGAAGGACTGCCTGCGGTTTTTTAAAATCCTTATTTTGCCGCGCCCTCCCTTTGAGCGCCTTGGGGCGAGTGGCTTTCGCGGGGCTTTAACCACAGCAGCTGGCGTCCCGTCCTTCTTGTCGAAAAACGCGCCTTCGGTTGGGACTGAAGACTGGTAGTCCTGCTGGCGCCCGTCCTGCTTTTCCTTGATTGTTTTGGGGAGGGCGGAAGAGAAGATTGGCTCCGCCTCGACGAGGTTCTTCTTGCCTTGCCTTGTTTTTTTCACCATAATCAAGCACTCAACGTTTTTTATGCAATTGCGCCTTACTTCGTTATGCTTTTGCGCCTTACTTTCTTATGCTTCTCTCCAGCTCGCGTATCTTCGAGTCGAAGTCGAGTTTTTCCTTCTCCTTTTCGGTGAACAGGTTTTGGTAAGTCGCCGAGTCGATTTGGCGCTTTAGGAAATTAATGCGCAAGAGCTTCTCGTCCTCGATTGCCTGCTCTTTCTTGCGTTTTAGGGAGTTAATCAAGTCCTCCTGCTCTACCTTGATGATTTCCTTGCGCAGGGCGGACTGCTCTTTTCGGAATTTGTTGAACGCGAGCGAGAATTGGAACGCGCCGAACGACACGATTAGGATGAACAGGGTTTGGAGCATCGCGTCGGCGTAAGGGTAGTCGATTAATTTAAGCTCGTTGAGCAGGCGCACCGCGGACTGGAGTATCAGAACCAAGAACCCCGCGCCTATCGTGCGCAATGGCGCCATTAACGTCGTGCCGGAAAAAAACTCGGAGAAGTCCAAGCCGATTTTGATGACTAGCCCCGCGAGGAGGATGTTCACGAACTGCACTAACGCGCTTAACTCGCTCATTTCAACCGAATCTCAAAACAATTAACCCACTCATTCAAACACTTTCCTTACCCGCCGCAAAACAATTAAATTGCCCGATTATTCAACCGCCGCCGAACATACTTCCAAGCAGGTTTCGCAGCAATGAACTTGCTGCAAAGAACAATATAAGGGCTACTCCGGAAAACAACGGGACGTACTTTATGCCGCGGCTGGCCTTTCCGTGCCGCACTACCGCCAATGAAAGGGAGCCGAAGATGGTCGCGATTAGTATTGACGCCACCGCGAAAAGCCGCAAGTCCGACGCCTTGATTCCCCCCTCTTTTTTCTCCTGGCCGAAAAAGCCAAGGGACTGGGTTGGAAGCGAGACTCCCCCGCCGCCTCCGCCTTTTGGCACGTTAATCTGCCCGCTTTTAGCGACTTTCGCGGCGAGAACCTCGCTTGTCTCCGCGTAGTACACCGAGATTGCGAAGAGAATCGGGGAGACGAGCACTGACGCGAATATTATGAAAATAGTGTAAGTCATTGTCGCCGAGATTATTTCTTTTTTCATCGCCTGCACGCTTTTAACGTCCTTAGCCACTTCGTCTAGGAGCTTCGCCATTTCCCCCCCTAAAGTCACGCCTTCCGCGATTAGCTTCACCGAGCGCTCTAGAATCGGGGAGCGCACGCGCCGGCTCATTTGAAGGATGCTGTTTCTAAACGTGACGCCGGCAAACGTGTCGGAGCTGACTCGCTTTAGCTCGTCCTTGAACGCGCCGAACTCGGGGCGGACGGAGAGCCACACAGCGTTTTCAAGCGTCATTCCCGCGCGCAGGTTTGCGGAAATTATTTGAAGCACGTCGGGGAGTATCAGCTCGACGTTTGACGCGCGCCGGTCCGCCGTGATTATCAACAGGATGTAGAACAAAAACGCGGTGAGCAAAAAAAACGCGAGGAAGAACATAGCGTACAAAAGGGGCGGGAGCTTTATTAGAAACGGCGAGACGAACAGCGCAATCAGCCCGACGCAGGCGGAGAAGAACACCGCAAAGCCGAGGAAGATTCGCGCGGGCATTTCCTTGTACCCGCCTTGAACCATTATCACGCCGGTGGCGTCTACGAGCTTCTTGGGGAATACTTGGGAGAGGAGCAGGTAAAAGCGGAGTATGTTCATACCAGCGGCCTCCTTGACTTGATGAAGTTCATGAAAAACAATTGGAACAAAAGCAGGAGAAGAAGGATTATCATCAGGAAAATTGACGGGATGACCACGTTTAGCAGCGAGACTATGACTATGAGTATCGTCACTCCAAGCGAGGGGACTATGGACGAGGCCATCATGTAAATCATCGTCCACGGGCCGAGCTCCTGCGCGTAGTTTTTAATCGAGTTAAGCTCCTCGACGGTCAAGTCGTCGATTATTCCCTCGAGTGTCACTCCAACGTCCGAGCCTAGTTTCAGGGAGTTCGCGATTTGCCAAAGCACCTTGCGGAACTGGTGGGAGGGAGTGCCGCTTGAGGCTTCCTCCAGCGCGTCTATTTCGGGCGTGCCTG
>JACRGG010000039.1 GCA_016217775.1 Microcaldota archaeon | reverse complement strand
ATTACGGCGCTCGCGCCGTCTGCAATAGCGTTCGCCACGTCGCTAACTTCCGCGCGCGTCGGAGTCGGGTTGTTAGTCATCGAATCAAGCATTTGAGTCGCCACAATCACTGGCTTTCGCGCCTCGATTGTTTTTTGGATAATCATTTTTTGGACGAACGGAATGTCCTGCAATGGAATCTGCACGCCCAAGTCCCCGCGCGCGACCATAATCCCGTTGGCTTGCGCAATTATTTCGTCAATGTTTTGCACTCCCTCCTCGTCCTCTATTTTCGCAATGATTTTAGTGCCGGGCGCGCCCGCGTCCGAGAGGACTTTTCGCAATTCCAGCACGTCGCTTGCTTTCCTTACAAAAGACTGCGCTACGTAGTCCGCGCCTTGCTTTACCGCAAACTTGGCGTCAACCAAGTCCTTTAGGGTGAGGGGGGAGAGGTCAAGCTTGGCTTTTGGGACGTTGACTCCCTTGCGCTCGCCGACAAACCCCCCGATTTCAACTACGCAAACGCAGTAATCTTTTTGCACGCTTGTTACTTTCAGCTCAATCAACCCGTCCGCAATGTAGACTTGACCGCCTTTTTTCACCAAGTCGAGAAACCGCGGGTAGTCAACCGAAATTATTTTTTGATTCCCCAGGACTTTCTGCCCCGTCAATTTAATCGAATCGCCTTCTTTTAGGAAAACCTTGCCGCCGTCAATCCTGCCGACCCTTATTTTAGGCCCCTGCAAGTCGAACAGCCTCGCGAATGCCCTGCCTGTCTTCTTTTCTGCGGCATCAAGGGCCTTGAGCCTAAGCAAGTGCTCCTCCTGCGTACCGTGCGAGAGGTTAAGGCGAAAAACGTTTACTCCCGCGTTCACCAACCCCTCGATTAAGTGCGGCTTGTCGCACGCCGGGCCGAGAGTCGCAATGATTTTAGTGGAACGCATTTTTTTCACTCTTCAGGAAAATAATCTCCCCTGCATTTAAAAAACGCTCTAGGCAGGCAATGGCGAGAGGGGGGCACTGGCAGTTCCACAGCGCAAAGGCAACCAAACGGGTTTAAAACTTGTTTTAACAAAAGGATTTGCGTTCAACTAAAGCGGTTTACGGGCGGGCATATTATGGAAAGAGTTTTAGCAAGCGGGTTAAAGGACAGCATAGGAAAAAAAGTTTTCGTAGCCGGGTGGGTGCGCAACTTGCGCAACTTGGGCAAAATCAATTTCGTCAGCCTGCACGACCGAAGCGGGAAAATCCAGGCGGTAGTAAAAGACGCCGGCGTTGCGGAGGAGCTGAAGAAAATCGGCTTGGAGGACGTAGTCAAGCTCGAAGGGAAAGTAAACGAGGACAAGAGAAGCAAGAGCGGCGCGGAGTTGGAGGTAAGCAAGATAACAGTCTTGTCGACTTCCGACCGAACGCTGCCGGTTGACGTGCAGGGAAAAACCAAGACGAACTTCGAGCACCGCTTCAACCACAGGGTCTTGGACTTGCGCGGGGAGAAAGGCCAAGCGATTTTCAACGTGGAGAACACGATTTGCCAGGCTTTTCGCGAGCACTTGATTTCGCAGGACTTCATCGAGATCCACACCCCGAAAATAATCGCTACCGGCACGGAAGGCGGGGCGAATATGTTTCCGGTAGTGTACTTCGAGCGCGAGGCATTCCTAGCTCAATCCCCGCAGTTTTTCAAGCAAATGCTGGTCGGCTCCGGATTCGAGCGCGTGTTTGAAGTAGCGGCGGTTTACCGCGCGGAGACTCACGACACGCCCTTCCACCTAAACGAGTACGTGTCGCTAGACTTGGAGTTTGGGTTTATCGAGGACGAGTCGGACGTGATGAAGGCAACGCAGGGAGTCATTCAGGAATCCCTTAAGCGCGTGCGGGAAGAAAACAGGAAGGAACTGGAGTTGCTTGACGTGGACTTGCACGAGCCTAAAGGCGATTTTCCAGTAATTCATTATTGGGACATTCCAAAGGTAATGACGTCGTTTGGAAAGGAATTCGACGTTGACGAGGACCTCTCGCGCGAGCACGAGGAGATTTTGTGCAAGCACGCGGTGGAAAAATTCAAGTGCCCGTTTATCTTCGTGGACAACTACCCCGCGAGCAAGCGCCCGGCTTACACCCAGCCTTACGAGAAGGACACCCGCTTTACGCGCGGGTATGACTTATTGTACAACGGCTTGGAAATCACTACTGGCGGCCAGCGAATCCACGACTACGAGTTGCTGCGCAAGAAATTCGCCGAAAAAGGCTTTCCCCTCGAATCGTTCGAGTACTACTTCGAGGTATTCAAGTACGGAATGCCCCCGCACGGAGGCCAGGCAATCGGCTTGGAACGCCTCGTAATGAAGCTATTGAACTTGGACAACGTGCGAGAAGCGAGCTTCTTCCCAAGAGATAGGAAAAGACTGACTCCGTAAAAGCAACTAAACGAATTATACTATACATCAGTCCAGCGCGAGGCTTATTTTAAGCGCTTGGTCTACTTTCATCAGCGCATCTAGTTTTAGCGCGCCAATGTTTTTGATGACTCGGTGCATTTTTGAAATAGTCCTGATTTGGCTGCATAAAACTGCGCTGTCCTTTGGCAACCCGGATTCCCGCGGGCTAATGATTACTACGGTTGGATAGAACTTGTCTGGAATGACTGAAGTGATTGGCGCAATAATCACGTTTGGGCTGAACTGGTTTGAAACATCATCCGAAACAACTAGGCAAGGCCGTGTCTTACCTTGCTCGGAGCCCAAAGTAGGGTCGAGTTTAGCCAGCAAAATGTCTCCACGCCTAATAATCATCAAGCATCGCGTCCGCTTCCTTGCTAACGTGCTCCCAATCGCGAGAGGTTTCATCCTCTAGCTTAGCGTATTTGCGATAGTATTCCGCCAGCAGCTTGTCCTTCTCCTTCTTGCTCAAGGCCTTCTCCACCACTATCTGGTTGTTTTCAATCTTCACGATAACCCTGTCTTTTGCCTTCAGGCCCTCCTTGTCCCTAATGTCCTTGGGAATAGTTATCTGGCCGCGCTCGCCAACCACAGTAATGCTCTCGTACACCCTAACCACCAATACCTACTTAATACATAATAATACGTACTAAACTCATATTTAAGGCTTTGTGTTGTTACGGTTGACCAAAAAAATACGGCTTGAAAACAAACTTGAGAAAAAGTAGGGAAATAAGCTAAAGAAAGCAAAAAAACCGTGGGAGAAAAAAATTATTTTGTCGGGTTGGCGTTTAGGCTGCACCCCGAGTACGCGCTTAGTTTCTCCAGTGGCACTTCGCCGGCTAATTTGTTTCCGTCGGGGAATATCCACGTGGGGTAGCCCGCCACTCCCGCCTGGGTGCACGCCTGTGATTGCTGTCCGTTCACGTCGCACTCGACGTACTGCACGTATTGAAAACTGGAGCCGAACAATTCTTTTTGGTTCTTGCAGTGCGAGCACCAGTACGCGCCGTACATCTTAACGTTTTTTTCAGTCAGGCACTGCGCGAAGCCGTCGTACTGGCCGGGGCCGGAGCTTGGGTTGAATAAAAGAAATAATGCTATTGATAGCACTGCAAGGCCGCCTATTGGAATTAATTTGTTCATAACGCAATTCAACTGGTTTAAAGTTAATTAAGGTTGTTAGGCCGCAGCTAGAGTGCGCCGCGGCTGGAGGAAATAAAAGTGGGGCGGCTGGGAGTTTCAGCGCAGGTTTTTCTTTTTTAGTGCAGGTTTTTTCTTTCCTAAAGAAAAAAAGTGCTTTTGAACCCAGAATCTCTTGGTCCCGAACCAAGTATCATGCCAGGTTAGACCACCACCCCGAACTAATTGTTTTTGGTTGCTAAGGGTAAAAAAGGTGCTGGAGAATGCCCTCAATTAGAGAAAATCATTGAGTTAGGCTTTCACTATTTTTCCTTTGGTTTTTGAAAGACTCCAGCGAGGGACTTGAATCCCTCGAGTATCTCAAGCGGGGTTACGATGATTATCTTGTTCGACGCGTCGGGGGAAATGTCCGTAATCGTTTGCAGAGTGCGCAAGTGCAGCGCTCCGGGGGAGCCCGCGAGGTTTTGCGCGGCTTTCGCCAAGTTTTGGCTCGCGGCCACCTCGCCGGTTGAGAGAGTTATAGTCGCGCGCTTTTCGCGCTCGGCTTCCGCTTGGCGCGCCATCGCGCGCTTCATATCGGAGGGGAGCTCAATGTCCTGCATTTTAATCGCGGTGACGTCGATTCCCCACGCGTCGGTCTCGCGGTCCACTAATTCTTTTATTTCCAAACCGATTTTCTCGCGGTCGGTGAGGACTTGATCCAACTCGATGTTTCCAATAATGTCGCGCAGCGCCGTCTGGGCGTACTGAGAGACCGCGTAGTGGTAGTTTTGAATAACTATAACCGCCTTCTCGGGCTGTCGGACCTTGAAGTAGACGACCGCGTTAACGTGCAATGGAACGTTGTCTTTAGTTATTACTTCCTGCTTTGGGACGTCGATAGTAACGATGCGCATATCCACCTTGATTAACTGCTGGATGATTGGAATGACGAAAGTAACTCCCGCGCCCCGAGTTGAACTGTACTTGCCTAGCGTGAGGATTATTCCCTGCTCCCACTGGTCGAGCACCTTGATTGAAAGGAAAAAAAGTATTGCTATTGCGACTAAAACAAATTCAAGAATCATTTGCTCCCCCACCAAAAAAGCTTTTGGCTAAGGCGATTAATAAGAGTTGTCAAAGCGGGCCTGGAGGGATTTTCACCACGTTTCTTTTTTAGTGCGTTTTTCACTTCGCGTGAAAAAAATGCGTGGATTTGAACCCTCGACCTCGTGCTTTCTTCCATTCCCTTGCGGCAAGAATTTTTCTTGCTGAAAAAAAGGAATTTAGAAGGCACTTGCGCTATCCAGACTGCGCCACAGGCCCACTAGAAGATTGTGGATAAATCGATTAAAGTAGTTATTGTTAACCCGCCTTTAGCAAGCAGTAAAACTTTTTACTCCGCAAAACGCTTTTAAGCAGTGCATTAGTGAAATAAAGCAGGCGAGAAAGTTTTTTAGTGGGTAAAAAAACTTTTTTACGGAGTCCGCATTCCTATGATTGGCTTGATTGAATTAATCGCTTTAGTGTTCTTCTTTCAAATATGCGTGCAGTTGTACAAGCTCAAGAAAGGCACGAGCGTAGACGTCAACAAGAAGATTATGAAGGGCCCGTAGCCCAACCGCGGCAAAGGCATCCCGCCCTCGGCTGCCGCAGTGCAGTAAAACGCTTTTTAACTGCTTTTATTCATAAAAATAACTGGAAAAACAAGAGGAGAAGGGGAGCATAAATATGTTCAAGCTAGACTGCGAGCCGATGGAAGTCACTTTCGACGAGAGCACGAACTACTTGTTCCTCGGCGACAAGCGGATTAACCCCAAAGTGCGCACTATAGACAAGATGGCGGAAGTGGTTTACGACCGCCAGTACCTGGCGCGTGCTCCAAGAAGGCTAGCGCTTTACTACATTTACAGGAAACTGCGAAGGCGGCAGGAAGCAAAATTGTTCGAGGACAGAAAACTCACTTTTGAAGTCCTCGTAATCCCCCCGGCGCACCTCGGGTTGGAGTACGCGAAGACCCTGGGGCACTACCACAAGAACTTTCCCAATTCAGCCAATTCGTTCCCGGAAGTTTACGAAGTAATGATTGGGGAATGCATTTTTTTAATCCAAAAGCGAGCCGGCGAAAGCCCGGTTGAACTCGAGGACGTTGTCGCAATCAAGGCCGAGAAGGGCGACAAGGTGGTAATGCCGGTCGGGTACGGCCACGTGATAATCAACCCGACTATGAAGCTATTAGTCACGAGCAACCTTCGCTTTGAAGGCGAGTTTGACGACAAGCCCTTCATTGAAAACGGGGGAGGCGCGTACTATTATGTTGAAGGCGGGGAGTGGAGAAAAAACGTTTCGATAAAAAACGCTCCCGCATTAAAACAATACACGGCGAAAGAGTGGCCGGCTAGCCAGAAAATTGCCGGCGAGAAAAACTTGTACGCGGACTTTACTGAAAACCCCGGCAAATACGATTTCTTGCAGTATAAGGCGTGAATAAAAAATGATTAAGGAACCCACTATTGTTAGCGTAATGCACGCCGCGAAACTAGACGAGCGGGCTTTGGACAAGGCGCGCGCGATGAAAAAAGCGGTAATTGCGAAAGGCGGCGACGAGTTCGACTTGATTGCATTCGACGAGAGGAAAAACGTTTGCGCAGTCGTCACCGTCCGCGGCAACCAGTATATGTTCGGCAAGCGAGGGTACAGCGTGATTGACAAAATCCAGTTAAGCCCGGCAACCAGAAGGCCGTTGGAGCAAATCGGGTTTGATGAAGGCGCGCAAATAATCTGCGAGTCGGTGAAGCACTTGCACGCAACGGGATTCGACAAAATCGTTGCCAAAGCGCCTTTCGGCGACCTAGCATTGCTAAAACCAAGGGAATTCGATTCGCTAAAAGCCACGCCCGTATTGTTTGGCGGAAAAAACTATTGGAAGCTCGAACACAAGCAAAGCGCTCAAGCAAGCCCGCAGGCACAGCAGCCGGTTAATGCTCAAACACAATCGCCAAACCAGAACGTGCAACCGCAGCAAAACGCGGCTTGAAACTCGGGAGTTGAAACCAAAACTATTTTTTCTTGTTTCTAGCCGAGCCAAGCTTTTCAATAACCTCGCCTATTGGATACAAAGTGCCGGTTTTCAGCCCGTATTGTTGGTATTGGCTGATTCTTGGCGGTAAAGGAGAATCCGTAGTCCAAGCGCGGGTAACGCGAAATTTGTTTTTTAAAAAAACCAGAGCGTTCTTCTCTAATTCCGCGCCTACTCCGGGCAACACGCGGTAGTTGCGGTCAAATGATGTTTTTAGAGAGGACAAAAACGCAACTTTAGGGTAATAAAGCTGGCTTCTTGCAATTTTTTTCCCATTTTTAATTCTTATTACGTAATCAATAAACCCAAGATACGCTTTGGTCTTAAATTCAGGATGGCTTTCGGCAAATTCTTCAACAACCAGCTGCAAGTGCCGCGGAATACGAGGTGTTTTGACAAGCACGTGCTTGCCGTTT
>JACRGG010000037.1 GCA_016217775.1 Microcaldota archaeon | reverse complement strand
TGCAGCCAAGTGAGCGGTTACCACCGCGTCCATAATTCTTCTGCGGAGTATCTCTTCGCTTGTTACGTCCCTTGGTTTTTTCAAGCCCGCTTGCTTCACGTTGTTTTCAAGGGTGGAAAAAATTTTTCTAACCGCATTCAAGTCCAGCCGTGTTTTCCCCGGGTTTTTTGAGTGAGCTGCAACCGCTTGCTTAACCAGGTGGTCGGTAAACGCGCCTGCAATTCTCTTGATTTTAGCATTATACGCTTGCGCTTTATCGAATTCGCCGCCGCTAGAAGAATTGTTGGCTTTGCCGATATTAATTCCCAACTGCGTTAACCGCAGCTTGTTTTCCGGCAGCCTGAACGCCTTCGCAAAAATCTCGTGCATTTTCTTTTTCCCCTCTAGAAAATTCGCCGGGTTTGCAGGATATTCCCGCAGGCCGGCTTTCGCTTGATTATTTCTTCCAGTTTTCTTTCCTTAAAAGATAATCAACGTCCATTATTGGAGTAAAGCCAATCTGCATTGATTCGTTCATTATAACCGGATGAACCGTTAACGGCTTCTTTCCCATTTGCGCTTTTGAAGCCGCTTGCCCTGAATAAATCCGTTCGGACAGCTCTTGGAGCCCCTTGTAATACGGCGTTAGCACCCGGCTCATTTTCAGGCGGTCAACCGAGGGCATTTTCATTACTTCATCCGCTAATGCGTTGTCCTCGTGTTTTTCCCTAACTTCAACGAGGCGGTAAAACTGTTTTTTCAGGCTAGGCGGAATCTTCGAGGCGGCGTGGGCAATCATTACCGGCTTCATAAACGCCTTGATTTTTTCGTGGTCCTCAAAAGGCTGTTTTTTTTCATCCCTTACCTCTACCCCGAACTTGCCGCTCAAGTGCAGCAGATTCTTGTCAAGCGTCTCCTCGTCAAACCGCGCTTTCACCGGGTTTTTGGAAAAAGTTTTTTCAAGCGCCGCGCTTAACGGCGCGAAATTGCCTTTGCGGACTGCCGCAACTACCTTTCGGTCTTTCAAAGCGCGTTTTACGTAAGCGTACATACGACTAATAGTGATTATTCCGTCTTTTAATAACTCGTTTTTTTGCCGGATGGACTAGCGTTGTTTTTGCATCTCGAACATTTCAAGGACTTCGTCCTCGCTAGTCGCGTCCTCCGGGGTTTTGTCCTCGCGGACTTTAATGAAGCGCGGGAACCTCAACGCCAGCCCGTCCCCGGCTTTAGTCTTGCCCGCAGTGTGCATCGGGGATTTAGTAATCTCGTCCGCAACTACCTCGACGACTACTTTCGGCTCGACCCAAACATCCGGCTCAACCAAAGAATCCACGTCATCGGGTTTTCCCTTCAATTTTATTTTGCTAAGCGTGTCGCTGAAAAACTGCATTTGCTCCTCGTTAAACCCAGTGCCGATTCGCGCAATTGACTTGAACATTCTCTCGGCGGGTGAGTAAATCGCGGTCAGCAATCCCCCGAAGCCAAACTCGGTTCGCTTTCCCTTGCCAAAGTAGTACCCTATTACCACAGCGTCAACCGTGTCCTGCAAGCTCCCCGAATAGCTTTTTTTCACCTTGATCCAAGCGAATTTTCTCGCGCCCGCAGTGTACGGGGCTTTCAAATCCTTGCAGATTACTCCCTCGAGGCCCTCGTTGATGCATTCTTCGAAAAAATCGTCTATATCCTTGGGCTTTTTCGCGTAAACCGCTTTAGCCAAGCCGATAGTCTTCGCGCCGCCCGCGTTTTTTTCCTCTTCAACAATTTTCTCCAGCGTCTTGCGCCGCTTTTCGTACGGCTCGCTTGTCAAGTCAACTCCGTTTAAGTACAAGGCTTCAAACAAGAACAACCGCAGAGGAACGTCGAGCGTCTTTTCCGCAATCCCGTGCTTTCGCTTTCGCTGAATCGTCGCCTGGAAAGACAGGAACTGGCAAGTCCGCTCGTCAAACGCGATTGCCTCGCCCTCTAAAATGACTTCTTTTTCCTTAATCTGCTCATTCAAGGCCTTCACCAAGTCGGGGAACATATGCGTCATCGGCTCTTGCCGCCTTGAAAAAATTTTTATCTCGCTTCCCTTCTTGTGAATCTGCAGGCGGAATCCGTCAATCTTCCCTTCTACAATGCACTCCCCGATTTTTTCAATGATTTGCGCAGAGTCCGGCATTCTCTCCGCGAGTGCCGGGCGGATTGGGGAAAAAACAATCGGCGTAGTTTCCTCAACCGCCGCAATTCCATTCTCGAAAAGCGTTTTGGCAACCAACCCCAAGTCGCTAGTCAAATTATACATCCGCTCGATTTTCTTGCTAACGCTTTTATCCCCCGCCACCGCGGTGGAGAACGAGTCGATTATCGTCGCCTCGCCAACGTTAGTGCGCAATCGTCCCGTAGCGAATCGAATCAAGTGCTTTCCCTCAACCGCGCTAGAGTTGTTCAATAATTCCGCGAGGAGCTTGACTTTAGCCTCTTGGCTTCCCTCGCCGCTGGTTGTGGCTAGCTTGAGGAAATTGTCGAAAACTTTTTTCACCGAAAGCGAGTGGGAGCTTAGCGTAGTCTGAGTTTTTTTCTCTAGAATAATCCTGCCCGTCTCGCCCAAGTCCCCGGTCTTCCTATAACTCTTTTCTATTTCCGCAACTGTTTTTCCACTCGATAGGCTAATTGCCTGCTCGACCAGCTTGTCGCCGACGCCTAACTCTATTCCAGTAAACGCCGGCGAGATGCGCCCGCTAAGCAAGTATGTGAGGGGTTTGAGCTCGCTCTTGTCGGCTTGCTTGAATAACTTCGCCAAGTCATCCGTTGACTCCAAGCGCTTTCTAGTCGACTCGAGTTTCTCCAAAACCACTGCGAGTTCACTGAATTCCATATTAACTAAATTAATTCAATTCCAGCTTTTTAACCGCGCCGTTCAACAAGGCTTTTTAACAAGGTTTTACCCAATTAATTATATGCCTTCCTTGTTTAATCGGCGTGGATTCAAGTCCGAACAGAAAGCGAAATTGCCTCAATTCGAGAACCGCGAGTTCACCTTGTCCTACCTTAGGCGAAAGACTGCTTCGGGCGCTAGAAAGCCCATTCGCGAGCAGGCCGCTGACTTGGTTGAGCGCCACGGGTTTTTCCTGTCTTTCGTCCCCCTGGTGGGCAGCGTTCTCCGCTTTTCGGCAGAAAAGCTTTTTCTAGCCCCGCGGCTGCAGCGAAGGAAATTATACTCCGCGGTTGGCGCGAAAAGCCTGGCTGCTTCAGTTCAATCCGCTTACGAAGAATCGCGGGCTTCAAGAAAAGTTGTTGGCTTGCATCCGGCTGCTTCAACCCCGCCTAAACTTGCATTAATCCAGGGGGGTAAATCCACTCCAATAATCCCAAACGGCGCGGCGAGAACCCGTTTTTTTTCAGCACTAAAAACAAAGTCTTTCCAGACTTCCAACAACCCACACCCCGCCGCCCAGCGCTTCGGGCTGCACGCCCAGAATTTTATCGCCGCGCAAGCGTGGGCTAAAAATAGGCGGCCGTTAGCGCGCAAGAGCGCTTGAACCTTGTTTTTTCAGTTTGATTTACTTAAAGTGTTTTTTATGGACGTAAAGGACTTGAACTTAAGCAAAACCGCTTCAGTCTCGGACTTGATTAAATCCTATTCAACAATTGGTTTTCAAGCAACCGAGTTGGCGCAAGCGCGCGGCGTTTTGGAGAGAATGTATTCCGATAAGGTCTGCTTTAAGTTCCTCGCCTTCACCGCTAATATGGTCGCGTCGGGGCTGCGCGGGGTGTTCGCCCAGCTCATTGCGGACGGCAAAGTCGACGCGGTAATCACTACGGGCGGGAGCATCGACCACGACATCATCAAGTGCTTTAACCCATACCAAATCGGCTCGTTCCACGAAGACGACGTGAAACTCCACCAAAAAGGAGTCAACCGATTAGGCAACCTGCTCGTCTCGAACGACCACTATGTTTTGCTGGAGGAGAAAGTCCAGCCAGTATTCAAGAAAGCGTTTGAGAAAAACGAGCGCGTTTCACCAAAAGAATTAATCCGCGAACTCTCCGTGCTATGCACTAAGGAGGACTCGTTTTTGTACCAAGCGAGAAAACACGATATTCCAGTCTTTTCCCCGGCGTTAATCGACTCGGCGATTGGCCTCCAGCTTCATTTTTTCAAGCAAGACCACGCTAAAATCGCTTTGGACGAAACCGGGGATATGCGCGAGCTTGCAACAACCGTATTGTCCGCGAAGAAAACCGGTGCGTTAATCCTCGGCGGGGGGGTGAGCAAGCACTTTACCCTCGGCCTGAATCTAGTGCGCGGCGGGCTTGATTACTCGGTTTACGTCTCAACGGCGCAGGAGTTCGACGGCTCGCTTTCGGGCGCGCGGCCAAAGGAAGCAAAGTCTTGGGGCAAGATTAAGGAAAAGTCTAACGCGGTTCTAGTCAACGCGGATGCGTCGATTGCGCTACCATTATTAATCGCCGGACTATAATTTTGTTGCAATATTTTTTTGTCAGTAAGGAAAAAAGGTGGTTTGCTTTGGTTGAGTACTCGCAAATGGTTTCAAGCAGTTTTTCTTACGCTAGGAAAAGCGTTTTCACTAAACTCGTGTTCGGCTACTACGTTGCCGCCCTCTTGCTTCTCCTAATCCTCGTCTACGCGATTAGCCAAGCCGTTTCCCAGCAAGCACTCGCCGCGGGGCAATTCTCGGCAACCGATTGGGCGTCAATTCTAATCGCGCTCGCGGTATTGTTCGCCGCGTGGCTGGGCGGGATTTTCCTGCTGGTTGGGCAAGTGATTCACGCGAATTCATTCCTTGACAAAAAGCAATTAAGCCCATCAAATTCCCTTAACGCCGCGAAGAAAGTGTTCCTCCCCGCCCTTGGCGTTATCATCAGCGTGGCGCTGGTTCAAGTAATGGCCGGTAACTTGATTGGATACGCTCGGGACTCGGTTTCATCTAACGTAATCCTCGCGTTATTCATCACGCTGATTAACTTGCTCGTGTCATTAATCCTCTCCCTGGTTTTCATATATACTATGTACTGCGCAATTAACGGCGCGAGCGTTAAAAACGCGATTAAACAAGGCTACGAGCTGTTCTCCAAAAACAAGCTCACTACCCTATTCGCGCTAATAATCTCCGCATTGATTGCCGCGGCAATAATCCTACTCTCATTGATTCCAATCGGCTTGTTCACCGCCCTGGTTCTAGCCACATCGGATTATAACGCGCTGCCCGTCCTGATAATCATCGGCTTAATCCTCTCCCTAATCGCACTCGCCGGCATCGCATTCTCAATGGTGTTCTACCAAACCTTTATCTTAAGCACCTACCGCACTCTATCCAAAGGTAATCGTAATGCAACAGGGAAGAAAAAGTGAAGACTAATTCCAAGAATTTTCTTATAGGCGCGCTAATCGGGCTAGCAATAGCCGGTGTTTTCCTAGCATCAAGTTTTTTTGCGCAACCGCAGTCAACTCCGTGCGCGGTCACTCCAATCCTCTCCCCCGGCGCGGGCGGGCAAATAGTTTCCTTCCTTGACTCCGCGCAATCAACTATTGACGTCCTCCTCTACCAATTCTCTTCCAACGAATTAAAGCAGGCAATCTCGAACGCGGCCGCCCGCGGGGTTAAAATTCGCTTCATCCTAGAACCCAAGGTGGACGATAATTTTGCCGCCGCGGATTATTTAGCAAAAGCCGGCGTGCAAGTTAAGTGGGCGAACCCAAAGTACGCGAATTCCCACGCGAAGCTAGCGGTAGTCGACGGGAAAAAAGCGCTGGTCGGCTCTATCAACTGGAGTTACAACGCGTTAAACCGCAACCGTGAAGCCGCAGTCATCCTCTACTGCCAAACCGCAGTGCAAGAATACGAGAAAGCATTCGAGGAAGACTGGAGCGGCGCGCTGGAAAAACCGGCTCAATCCTAACGCGCTGGGTTGCATTAAACAAAACTGTTTTAACGCCCCGCGTTTTTCAATTAATTAGATGGAATTAAGCGTTCAAGTGCGCAAGGCGACCGCCCGCGAGCTTTATTCAATAACTTCTTTGACTAAAAAGTACTTTCCGTACACGGGGTTTAGCTTCACTGAAATCACTCGAAGAATGGAGAACCCTTCCATCGAGTACTACGTTGCTTTACTCGACGGCCACACCGCGGGATTCGTTGACTTCGAGTTAAAGCAGGGCTGCGGGCAAATACTCGGCCTCGCCGTTTTAGAGGAGTACCGCAATTTCGGCATCGGCCAAGCGCTCTTGCGTAAAGCCATTGAGCAAATCCGCGCGGCGGGAAAGGCTAAGGCCGAGCTGCTAGTCTCGCAGGCTAATCCAATCGCGCTGCACTTGTACGAAAAACACGGGTTTAAGTACACTCGCGCTTTCTCGGAAAAGTACGCTGGGCAAAACGTGTTGGTTTACGAAAAAACTCTTTAGAAAAAGCCTTTTAACTCGCGGGTTGCTCAACAAAATCAAGTGATTTTCCTTTGGACGTTCAGACAAAACTCGATTTGGCACTCCGCGCGCCGACTTGCGAAGCGGTTACTCAAGAGGAGTTAAGGCAATTATTTGAGACAAAAGCAAGCCCCTCGCACTACATTGGATTCGAGGCTTCAGGACAACTCCACTTGGGCTACCTCCTCCTCGCTATGAAAGTAAACGATTTTGCCGCAGCCGGAGTAAAAACGCAAGTGTACCTCGCGGACTGGCACTCGTTCATCAACAAGAAAATGGGCGGGGACTGGAACGCGATTCACCAAGTATGCGATTATTTTAAGGAAGCCTACGGCTTTCTCTGTCCGAAAACCAAAATCGTGCTCGGCTCGGACTTGTACCATAATAACGACGAGTACTGGATGGACGTAATGCGCTTTTCCTCCCACACTACTATAGCGCGCGTAACGCGCTGCCTTTCAATAATGGGGCGAAGCGAGAAGGACGCGCTTTCCACCGCGCAGTTTTTCTACCCGCCAATGCAAGCCGTTGACATAAAACACCTCGACGTTGACATTGCGCACGCGGGCTTGGACCAGCGCAAAGTCCATATGCTCGCCCGCGAGGTTTACCCAAAGCTTGGCTGGAAGAACTTCATTTCAATCCACCACTCCTTGCTGCCCGCGCTTGCGGAGCCGGAAAAATCAATTGGAGGAGGCGGCGACAATGCCGACAAGCTCGAGCAAGTGATTGCGGCGAAAATGAGCAAGTCCAAGCCCGACTCCGCGATATTCATCCACGATTCGAGGGAGGAGATTGCGCGCAAGGTAAACAAGGCGTACTGCCCGCCAGTCGCCGAGGGAAACCCGGTTTTGGAGTACGCGAAGCACTTATTGTTCCGCGAGCCGAAATTCGTTTTGGAAATCAGCCGGCCCGAGAAGTACGGCGGGGACGCGTCTTTTGATTCTTTTGAAAAACTCGAGGCGGCTTACTTGGATAAAAAACTTCACGCCGGCGACCTCAAGTCGGGCGTTGCCGCAGCCTTGGACGATTTGGTCAAGCCGGTTCGCGCGCACTTTGAGAAAAACTCGAAGCACTTGGAGTTTTTGCGCAAGGCCGTAGTGTAATCTGGTGAATTGTTTTGCTTAAGGAAATTGCTTCGCCGGCATTAAAGACTCACAGGAAATTATTGAGCTCAATTAAGGCCGGGGAATGGCCACCGCGGTGCTCGCCACGCTCCCTTTCTCCGAGGGCCTGACCGTCGCCAAATTCCCCATTGAACTCTCGTTTTTCCAAGACTTGGTTCTGGTAATGATATTCCTAACCAACCTAATCACCGCAATCGGCATTTTCTAGTACGAAAAAACCCGCGTGGCCGGCTCGAACGAAAAGCCGAGGCCGAAAGTAGTTCAAGTAAAACAAGGAAAAAAATAGTGTTTTCGTACTCGCTTTGACGCACGCTTTTGGCTATGCGAACGCTTTAGCGTGGCATATTTATACCTTAAGCAATTCTTTCTATTGTTATGACTAGAGAAGAAGCAATTAAGCAAGTTCTTTCCAAGCTGATGAAGGACTACTCTGCTCTCCCAAACAAAGAACAGGAAGCTGAAAAGAGGGCAGAGGACTTCATTAGGCCTGTTTTTGAGGCGCTTGGCTGGAAGTGGCTTAGCCGGGAAGTAATGCCGCAAAAGCAAGTGCGTTTTCATACCCGCACAAAAAGAGTTGATTTTGCGTTCAAGAAATCGGGGCAGATACGCCACGATTTTTATGTTGAAGTCAAGCGGTTCTCAAACAAGCTTGACGACCAGCAAGACGTTCTCCAAGCCCTCGAGTACGGAAAAAACGGGGGTATGCGCTGCGTTGTATTAACTAACTTCGTGCGCTGGCGCGTGTTCAACTCCGATTTTTTCGACGAGCCACAAAATGCGGAAGTGTTTGAGTTCGACATTTTCGGAGTCTTGTCCAACCCGGATTATTTAAGCAAGCTAATGCTTTTTTCCAGGGAAACCGGCGGGTACGCCGCGATAGATGATTTTGCCAAGAAGAGCAAGCACTGGAAGGAAAGCGCGGACATTGAACTGCTTTTGACTCACCAGCTTTTAGAGTCGAGGCGGCAGTTGGCAAAAGCCATTTTGGAGAGCAATGAAATGCTTTTTTCCGAGTACTCGGAGGGTCACGACAGCGAAGACGTTTCGATAGACGCGTGCGTCCAGCACGTAATCAACCGAATTATTTTCTGTAGGATGCTTGAAGACAGCGGCTGCGACCCTGAAAGGAAAATGGAAGACATTTATGAAAGATGGGTGGTGGATAAGAGAAAGCAATTTTACCGCGACTTTCTCGTCCCATTCTGGGAAAACAAGATGAGGCCTCTTTACGACAGCACTATTTTCGACAGGCACAGAATCGAGACTTTGAGCATTAAAAACGAGGACGTCATTGAATTGTTTGAGGCATTCTACAAAAACCCGGAGAACGGATTGCGCTATAACTTCCAGGCCATTAGAAAAGACGTTCTAGGGCACGCTTACGAAAATTACCTCGCGTACAAGACCAAGCAGACGTCCAAGCGCGTTGACTTCAAGGAAGGATTGTTTGCGCGCAAGCAAGCTGGGATTTACTACACTCCCGGCTTCTTAGTTGACTTCCTGGTTTCCTCAACGCTTGGCGAACGGCTCAAGAAATGCAGGAACGCTTCGGACGCCCTGAAAATCAAGGTTATTGACCCCGCGTGCGGCTCGGGGACCTTTCTCGTGCGGGCGTTCGAGGAATTCAGGGCGTGGTATGAAGAAAACCTTGCTAACGCAGGCGGAAGCGCGCAGGCAACGCTTGACGCCGATAGCGGCAGCGGAATGTCAAGCTTCCTGACGCAGGTTCTTGAGCAATGCATTTATGGAGTAGATATGGACCCTCGGGCTGTGAGAATGGCGCGCCTTAATCTTTTCCTGCAGGCTGTTGACACGCCAAAGCAGTTGCCTCGCCTGCACGTTATTGAAAGGGATTCTCTTGTTCAAGACGGGGAAAACGGCCGCAAGGCATTTGTTGTATCACGGGACTTTCCTTTAGTTAGCGAGCAAGGCGGTTTTGACGTAGTATTGGGCAACCCGCCTTGGGAGAAGTGGAAGCCGGACTCGCAAGAGTTTTTTGAGCAATACCATCCTGGGTTTAAGAGCCTTCCTGCGCAGCAAGCCAAGAACGTGGTGCGGGAAATTCTTTCAAAAAAGCCTTTGATTAGGAAGATTTGGAACGAGAAGCTAAACGAGTACGGGACTATGTCTGATTATTATCGGGATACTTACGACTATCAGTCTAGTGAAGCAGACGGAAAGAAAAAGTCCGGCGACTTGGATTTGTACAAGATTTTTACTGAAAGGGCATACCAGCTCGCAAAAGATGGGGGCCAAGTTGGTTTTGTTGTCCCAAGCGGAATTTACACGGACTTGGGCGCAAAAGGCCTGCGCGGTATGCTTTTTGACAAGTGCAAGCTAAAAACGCTCTACTCGTTTGAAAATAGGGGGCACGCTATTTTCCCTGCAGTCCACGCCAGCTATAAGCCAATCCTCATAACTTTTGAAAAAGGCGGTAAGACGAAAACTTTCCAGTGCGCATTCTTCCTGCACGGCGAAGACGATTTGAAAAAAGCCGTTGAAGCCCCCACCGTATTAGACGTTGAGTTTGTAAAAAAATCCTCGCCGACTTCTTGGGGTGTTCTTGAAATCAAGACTCCGAAAGACAAGGAAATAGTAGAAAAACTTCTCAAAAATCCTGCGCTTGGGGAAACAATAAGCGATGCGTGGAACATTAATATCTCTCGCGGTTTTGATATGACTAACGACAGCCACCTCTTCCATGCAGGCAGGCTTAGCGGCGTGCCAATGCTTGAAGGTAAGAACATAGAGCAATTCACGCACCAGTGGAAGGAAGCGCCAGTGCCGAGATACAAGATAGATGAAAAAGACGTGCTTGCGAATTTGAAACTAGAAAAAATTTACCATACTGGCTACTGGATGGCTTACCGGCTTATAGCAAGTTCTACCAACTACCGCACGTTCATTTCCGCTATAATACCGCCAGGCTACGTGTGCGGGAACTCCCTTGCTATAATTCACACTCAAAACCTTAAACAATTGTGCTACCTTTGCGGGGTAATGAATAGTTTTGTTGTAGACTACTTTATGCGACAAAAAGTCAGCGCGAACATCAATATGTTTTACTTTCTTGAAACTCCGGTTCCGCGCGTTTCGTCTGGCAAGTTGTTTGACGAAATAGCGAGGAAAACTGCGCAGCTTGTGTCGAGTACGGGCGAGTTTGACGAGTTAAAGAAGGAAATCGGGGTTTCTCACGGCTTGCTTAATGAAAGCGACCGCCTGCTTGCAAGAGCGCAGATTGACGTGGCTGTAGCCAAGCTTTACTGCATTACGAAAGAAGAGCTTGCCTATATCTTGGAGAAGTTTCCAAACGTTGATTCAAAACAGAAGGAAATGGTTTTGCAGGCTTACG
>JACRGG010000035.1 GCA_016217775.1 Microcaldota archaeon | reverse complement strand
TTGACTGAAAACCTTTACGCCCTTGAGACGACGGCATTCGGGGCTTACTGCAATGCTACGGTCGTGGACAAGCCGAAAAGCGTTTCGAGTTTGCCGGTGGTTGACGCGAGCATAAACTTCTCGAACGCCGAGTGCCCGAGGTACATTGTTTTAAGCTCGGTAGTCAACGTTACGGTAGTAATGTATTCAGAAGGCGTGCCGACTTACGACTCGGGGATGACGCTTGAAGCAGGTTTGAAAGGCGAGGCGCCGACGACTTACTCTACGCCGATTAAAGTCGCTGACGGAATACACGTGTTTACCGTAAACCTGGGTAACGAAGGAAAGTACGAGGCTAAAGCCATTCCGTCAGCTGCTTACTCGAATGTTCCGACGTCAACTTGCTCGTTCAGGTCGTTGTTCAAGCCGCAAGTAAGCACGCCTGACGTGAGTTTGCTGACGATATTCTTGCTTGCAGTAACCGCGTTCGCGTACTTAGGTTGGTCAAAAAAGAAGAGATAAGGCAAGCCTTTTTTGACGCAAAGAAACCAGGCCCTTTTTTTACGAATGATAGCCTCAATCCCCGTTGTTCAGTCCCAGAAAACGGTTGAAAACAACGGTTTTCTGACAAAAAATACCGAAAACTAACAAAATCGTCAAAAAACGAACAAAATGACTAAAATAATGGTGAAAAAATGCTTGTGACCTAATTTCAGTAGTAAAAACTGGGGTGGTTAGTTGTGAGGGCAGGCATTGCGCTGGTGCTGTTGTTGTCACTCACGGGTTTAACTAACGCCGAATGCAAACCGCCTGACGTAGGCGCTTCTTGGAACGTCGAAACTAATTCAATCGAAATTTGTAGTGACCAGTACGTTGATTTGCAAGGTGATTTAGTCATTGAAGAAGGGGCGACGCTTGTTTTAAGGAATACTACGGTTCACATGAATAATGCTTTCGACGGCGAGCACAACATAATCCTCGAAGACAACGCTCAATTTTCCATAAGAGACAAAGACGATGATAAAGAAACTTGGGACGACGCTTCTAAGATAACTAACACGTTTATTCCTGGAACGAATTACTTCATTAAACTCGCTTCAACCGCAGCCATTGAAATCAAAAACAGCGAAATCACGAACTGCGGTTACAAAAACAAGTATTGTTTGTACGGGTCGAGGAACTCGGTTTCTTTAACTGGTTCTAGGATACACGATAACGCTAATAAAATCGTTTTACAAGGCGCGGGCTCGTTGGTGGAAGACAACGAGGTTACTGGCAACGAAGCCGCGCTTGTTTTAGGCGGCGACAAGGCAGGGGGTTTGATGACTGTTCGAAACAATGTTTTTGAAGATAATTACGGGACTGCGCTTGAAATCGCTTCCAACGAGAACGTTGTTTCAGACAACGTTTTCAAAAATAATTATGTTGGCTTGCGCATTACTTGGTCTAGTGATTCGGTGGTTGAACGAAATTCTTTTGAAAACAATGTTTACGGCTTGAAGGCGAGGGATGTTGAAGACTCGTTGTTTCAGGATAACGTGTTTAATGCTAGTGCCGAGAATGGTTTGGAGCTTGAAGTGTCTTCGGGTAATGAAGTCGAGGGCAACGAGTTTTATGGTAATAAGATTGGCGTGTTTCTTGAGGATAGCGAGGGCGGGAACTTGTTTTCCGGCAACGAGGTTTACGAGAATACGCTCGTTGGTTTTGAGGCTAAGGACGCGTTTCCTGAAATGCCTTTTTGGGAGAATTGTTTTGACGTTGGCGGTAGGACGAGTTGCGAACGTGCTTCTTACCTCGATGGTTCGAGTGAGTTGGCTTATTACGAGCCGCCGTTTAAGTTACCGGATGTTTACTCGGCTGATGTTTTGGTGAATAACGGGGTTCATGATAATGCTGACGGCGTTATTTCTTACGGCAATAACTTGACTATCTACGACGCTGATTTGATTGAGGGTAATGATAGGAGTGGGGTTGTGGCGATTGATTCTTGGCCTGTTGTGGATGAAGAAGGTATTGGGGTGAATGGTGAGCGGAAGTTTGTGCAAGCGTTTAGTTTGAGAGTGAACTTGAGGAACTTAGATGATTGGAGCTGGGATTTCAAGGAATTTAGGCCAACAACTTATAAAGTCCGCGTCCTGTCGCAACCCTACGGGTGGTGGCAGTCTTATTACTACGACGAGTATTATACTAAAACACCCTCATATTTGTATTGGCTAGTTGAAGAAAAATGGTTGGTGCCCGATACTTACAACAACGTAGCTTGGTTCACGGAAAGGTTCTTGGTCCGTGATTACGAGTTGCTTAACGACAATTCAAGAAAAGAATATAATCCGTATGCGTTCAATGGAAGAGACGGGAATTACGGTGAGGTTTTTCTTGAATACGGCACCGCCACGCTATTGTGGGACACCGAAATACACGCGCCTACTTACATAATCGTCTTAATGGACCCTAACGCCAAGTCTTCAAGCATCAAATTACCGCTAATTAAATCTAACGCGCAATACTATGCGAGTCAAGTAGTCTCCGCTGACGAAAAAACGCAAACGCCGAAAATTCCTTTGCTGACCAGCGGCGTAGTCAAGAAAACAAAAATACGGTGACTTGCTTTTTACCGCAAGTTACCTTATTTTCAGGAAATTGTTTTTCGAGTCAAGCGCCAGCAAATGACTTCACTCACTCAAAACAATCCAACGCCTTCGCCAACCACGCAAGCAACTCCCGAACCAACAACTTTAACAAACGAACAAGTTCTTGAAATAATGTTTTCAAACGAAGAAGCAAAAAACTTTGTGGAAGAACACCCTGACTACGAAGCGAAGATAGAAACCATTGACGGACTAGCGTTGGAAGACGCGAAGAAAAAACAACCCGTCTTATACTCCGACGTGACGGCAACGGAAGTATACAAAATAATGCTTTCCTCGCCCTCCTCGTCAGAAGCCTTGCTCGTAATCCAAGATAACGAAAAGGTTTTGAAAACGTTTCCCGTAACGAAAATAAGCGTAAAATGAGGAAAAAACCCCCGTGGAAATTAAGTTAAAACAAATCATTTTCGCCCTCGCCTTAATCGCGGTCACCGCAACGTTACTACACGCTTTTACCGGAACAAGCCCGAGTTACAGAATAGACGCCTGGATTTCAGAAAGCGGTTTCGTCGGCGAAAGCACGAGTTATAAAATCTACGGCACCTTAACCGACCAGCCAGTCGGCATCGGCTCGAGTTCAAGTTACTTCATCTGCCTCGGACACTACTGCGAAGGCGAGGTAATAACCGCTACGCCAACGCCGGAACCATGCAACCCAACCACGCCCGAGTGGACAATCGCTTTAAACAAAAACGTGTTATGCGAAGACGAAATCATTGAAGACGTCGTGAACTTGACGGTAAACGGAATACTAACGTTCAAGAACGTTTCACTAAAACTCGCTGGCGAAAACAACGGAGACAGCGTAATTAAGGTAAGCGATTACGGAAGCTTCTACGTGTTCGACAAAGACGAGCGCAAAGACACGCAAGACGACGCGAGCGAAATCACTCACGCCGACGCGAGCACGTTTTACTTCTTTCAAGTCTTGGATACGGCTAAAGCATTTGAGTTAAAAAACTCGAAAGTAAGCAACGTCGGGTATAAGACGGGCGCAACTGGCGACGAAATGCGAGGAATCTACATCGAAGCCGACAACGCTGAAATAATAAACAATTCTATAGAAAACGGTTATTACGGAATCGTATTAACTTATTCCAACAACCATTTGATTGAAAACAATGAGATAACGAGCAACGACATCAATCAGGGAATCGGCTTAAAAATTTATTCATCTAATTCAAGCAACTTAACCAACAATAACATAATGAATGTAACACATGGCATCTACGTAGTTTATTCAAAAGAAAATATTGTCAACGGTGGCTCAATCTACGGTTCGACGGAAAGCATTTACGTATCCCACAATTACGATGACTTAAATGTTTCCAACGTCTTAACGCAAGACGTTGACGGACTCGGCGCAATCTACTTGTTCGAAGACGCGAACGTAACGCTAGTCAACACCTCGTTCGATAAAGAAAACGCTTTCGTCGGCTCAAACTCGCGTCTCGAAACCAAGTGGTTCCTCGACGTCTTCGTTCACAACGAAGACGGGCAACCAGTTGAAGGCGCGACGATAACCGTGGAATCAATTCCTTACCCTGACGTAACCGTCGTTTTCACGACAGACGAGTACGGAATGCCTTGGGCTAAAGGAACGCAGGCGTTCACGGAATTCATTAACACGACCATCGTCGGATACGATTACGAGAAGTACGCGCCGTACAACATCACTGCTTTCAAAAACCCGGAGAATTCTACCGAGTGGGAAGGCGACGAAAGCAGTGAAGTAGACATTGAGTTACCTGGCGTAAGCGGGGGGTATGGTTGCGTAATGACGTTGAACCCCGGTACTGGCGTAGGAGCGTTCACGAGCGAAGTGACTATAACATTCGACTTGGACACGATTACTTCAGCTGACGTGGACTGCGGCACTGGAACAACTCACGACGACGTAACTGTCGTAAACGGAGTTGCTGTAGTGAACTGCGATTACCCGCAAGTATTGACTGAAAACCTTTACGCCCTTGAGACGACGGCATTCGGGGCTTACTGCAATGCTACGGTCGTGGACAAGCCGAAAAGCGTTTCGAGTTTGCCGGTGGTTGACGCGAGCATAAACTTCTCGAACGCCGAGTGCCCGAGG
>JACRGG010000033.1 GCA_016217775.1 Microcaldota archaeon | reverse complement strand
CAGTTCGTTAATGAAAGCATGAAGATTCTATTCGTCAACGCCTTGTTCCACCCGTTTAAGGGCGGCGTCGAGAACCATATGCTGGAGCTTGGAAAACAACTCGTGAAAAAAGGGGTTGACGTGCACGTTTTGACCGCGCAGCTAAAAGGAACGAAAAGCGAGGAATCAATTGGCGGGATTAAAGTGCACCGAATTCCCTGCATTGAAGTAAAACTCCCGTTTCTATACCCCCCGCCCGCGATTTTCTCCCCAAACGTTTACAAGGAAATAGAGAAGCTGGACAAGAAAAACAACTTCGACGTCATCAACTTGGAGGACCGGTGGTACCCTGATTTCAACAACGCTTTGTGGTACGCGAAAATAAACCGAAAGCCGTTCGTCGTGACGATTCACAACGCGCGCCCGGTTGGGATAGCCCCGCACTATACGTTGTTCGGCGGGGCGTACGACTTGTTCATCGGGCGCTGGGTGTTCAAGAGCGCGGACAAATTAATTGCGGTAAGCCGTTGGGTAATCAAGGATATCGCCAAGTACGGGGTTAGTGAGAAGAAAATAGTGCCAATTCACAACGGGATTAACCCAAGCGATTACAAGCCGATTGGAAAAGAAAAGCAGGCGAGAATCAAGAAATCCCTTGGGATGGGGGGGCCGATGCTGTTGTTCGTCGGCAGGATAATTCGGCAAAAAGGATTGGAGTACTTGATTGCAGCCGCCCCGCGCGTGCTCAAGGAATTCCCTGGCGCTCGCTTTGTAATAACGGGCGGGGGGACTAAGCTGGGGCATTACAAGAAGCTGGTTGAAAAACGCGGGTTGGGAGACAAAATTATTTTTACGGGGCCAAAGTACGGCAGTGACTTGAAGGAATTGTTTGCAGCTTGCGACTTGTTCGTGCTGCCAAGCGTTTGGGAAGTCCTACCAGTAGCCGTTTTGGAAGCACTCGGAAGCGGGAAAGCAGTAGTTTGCTCGGACGCCGGGGGAAACTCCGAACTAGTCAAAAACAATTACAACGGGTTTGTCGTGCCAAAGCGAAATTCGGCTAAACTCGCGGAGAAAATCGTATTTTTGCTAAAGCGGCCGAAGCTGCTTGAAAAATTCGGCGTAAACTCGCGAAAGCGCGCGGTTAACGAGTTCGCGTGGAGCCTCATTGTGGACAAGACAATCGCGTTCTACAAAAAAGTGATTGCGGAGAAAAAAAAGTCAAATACAAAAGACACTTACCTCAACGACGTTTTGAAAACCCGCGAGGCTTACGAGAAGTGGATGGCGAGAAACAAGTCGTTCTCCAATGGCTCTAACAAGATAATCCGAGCGATGGTCAAGAAAACAAGCGGGGAGTACGGGAAAAAACTGGTTAACGCGCTGAAAAAAACCGGCGAGAAAGTGTTTACTGCAATCGCAAGCGAAAAAAGCTTGGCTAAAGGCTGGCTTTCCAAAGAGGATGAAAAGACGTGGAAGAAGCTTTGAAAGGAGTTTACCTCCTGTCTTCAAGCAAGAGGGTTTTTTAAGTTTCAAGCCGTTTAGAAGCATATGGCCTTAAGGTTTAAGCGGGACGGGAAAGAGCACACTAGCATCAAGGAGATTTTCCTAAATGACGGCACCATCATCGGGGTGTTCGAAGGCAATAGGGGCGCTAATTCCAACCACGATATTCTCATCAAGTACCAAGAGAAGGGAAAGAGGCTCAGAACGCCAAAGCATATTCACTGGGTCATAGACCTTTTGATAAAGAAAGAGCATAACCGGGAATTAACACTGAAGTTTATGCAATACTTGAGAAATATGTACGACAGAGTCCACGCGTTCAAGAGCAAGGAAGACAGGAAGAATTGCGCGCTTAAGGAAACCACCGATAAGAAATTGATTCCATTTAAGGAATTGAATAAGTACGGCGAGTACAAAGTTGATTTTATCGGGCATTTAATAGAATTAATGATAAAAATGGAAAAAAACACCCTTCCAGAAAAACCGGCCAGGGTTTTCAGGGAATTAATGGATGCGTTGATGGCAGAGAAAGAAATTTTTGTAGTAGTGAGTAAAGCTACCCAAATTGGTTGAATTATATCTTAGCCCTAACTTCCTTCAAGCTCTTTCCGCAGGCCGGGCAACCGCTTAACACTTCGGTTTTTCCGCCGCGTTTGCTTGAATACTGGCTCGCGTGATCTCTTGCCCTATACGCAGCTGTTTCAAATACTTTAATAGTCTGCTTCTGGCAAAACGGGCAAAACGCCGTTACTTCCCCCATTTGAAGACCCCGTAATTAGTTACTATTACTTCGTTAATTTCTCCCCTGCCAAAACCATTGGCGTTTATCCTGCGACTTGCTTTTACGATATGAATGTTATATTGCGAATATAATTCCCGTATTAGCGGAGAATCGCTGTTTGAAAGCATTACAAAACAGCCTTTTTTGTCTAATCGCTTGAAGCATTCGGCTAATCTTCTTTGGTCGTTTTCATTGAAATCTTTTTGAGTGTATTTTGTGAAGCTTGAAGTCTTGCTTATCGGCTGGTACGGCGGATCGAAGTAGATAAAATCATTTTTTGCAGCGTTGGAAACCGCCTGTTCAAACTCAACGAAGTATATTTCGTCTTTTTGCAGCGCTTCGTGAACTGCCAGTAAATTCTGTTCGTCTAATATTGTCGGGTTCTTATAATGCCCGAAAGGAGTGTTAAATTCTCCGGCAGAATTCACCCGATATAGCCCGTTAAAAGCGGTTCTATTCAAGTAAATGAACCTTGCCGCCGCTTCAATATCGTTAGTTGGCTTTAGCCGCCTTATTTTATAAAAAGTCTCTTCGTCGTTAACGTATTTTCCCGACCCTAATTCTTCAATCAAAGCGCGCGGAGTTTCCTTTATTGCCCTATATGCGGCAGTTAATTCCAAATTAGAATCGTTTATCACTAATTTTTTAATCTTATTCATCGAGCTTAATTTTAGGAAGAACGCCCCACCGCCGACAAATGCCTCGTAATAATTTTCAAAAGAAACCGGAGCGTACAATAGCAATTTGTCCAAGAGCTGCGTCTTTCCGCCAGCCCATTTTACAAAAGGCTTTGCTTTCATAGTATTCCTAATAATCATTACTGTTTGAGCTGTTGAAAAATGTTTCATTTTATCGCCTTGCCTTTCATTGAAGAGTAGACAGTTAGATTGTTTAAAAGCATTAACCTAGACCCCCGTTCCGGCTGGGAATAAGCATTTAGTTGATTTTTGACAATAACAAATCTGAACTAAAACACCGTGCTGACAGAAGAAAACGAGTTTTTTAAATGTTTGAAACCGTTCCCGCTTTTGGCGCGCTCGCGTCAAACCCTTGTTTCTTAAGATAGTCCGCGAATGAAATGCAGGTTTGCTCGTCGCCGTGGATGCAAAATACTTTGCGCGGGTTGACTTGCTTAACGTACTCGATGAGGTCCTTAGTCCCGGCGTGCGCGCTGAAAGAATGCCACTTGACGTTAATGCGCACCTTGGTTTTCTTCCCGTCGTCCTTGATTACGCCAGTTTGAATCAGGCTGCGCCCGTTAGAGCCCTCGGCTTGATACCCCGAGAGGATTACCGTGCCTTTGTTTAACTGGTTCATCTCGCGCAAGTAAGTCAATGCCGGGCCGCCGTCAAGCATTCCCGCAGTTGCGATAATGACGTTTCCCTCTTCGCGCGCGATTTTCTTCTTGCTGTCCGTTTTTTCAACAGAGTAAACTTGGTCAAGCGCGTTGAAAAACTCTTTCTCCGAACGCAAGTAAGACGAGAAGTCGCTTGTAATCTGCGTGGTCTTGTTCCCCATTCCGTCGAGGTAGATTGGCGCGCGAATATTGTAAGCGTTTAGTATCATCATTAACTCTTGGGTGCGCCCGACTGCAAAAGCCGGGAGGAGGACGTTCCCGCCGTCGTCAAGGGCTTGCTTGACCGAGTCAATAAAGTCCGCCTCGAGCTTTTTCCTCGGCGGGTGGTAGCGCGGGTAGTAAGTGCTCTCGACCAACAATGCGTCGACGTTTTTCTCCGCGGGCTTGCAGCCTTCCAGCAAACGCGTTTGCTCCATCTTAAAGTCCCCGGAGTACAACAGCGTCTTATTGCCGTCGCGAACCGTGACTTGAGCGCTTCCCAAAATGTGGGCGGCGTCGGTGAACTTAAACGACGCGCCGGACTCGAAATCAAACTGCTCGCCGTAATTAACGCCCTGCATATGCTTGCACGCCTGCTTCGCGTCGCGCTCGGAAAACGGCGCTGAAACCCCTTCAATGGTCGAGACTTTAATCGTGTCAAACCAGAGAAGCTGGGAAACCGGAATCGACGGCGGGGTTGCGTAAGCCTCGACGTGCTGGTGCTTGTAAATCCCCGGAATGTAACCCGTGTGGTCCAAGTGCGCGTGCGAGAGGATAATCGCGTCGACTTTCCCGTTGGGCTTTAACGGAGGCACTAGGGGGCGTCCGCGCACTGGGTTTGACGTCCCGCAGTCGAGGAGGAGCTTGGTTTCACTCGCGTCAACCTCGAAACAACTGCGGCCGACCTCGCGGCAAGCCCCTAGAAAACGGATTTTCATTAAAAAAACCTAATATAAATTAAACGATTAAGACACATACACTAAATTTACAAAAAAAACTTAATACCTAACGAGTATCATCTCTTTTAATACGATACAATTGATCAAAACGATTTAAAATATCTAAAGCCTCTTCTCCACCAAGAACCTCAACAGAATGTTTAATTTTTTCTTCTCCTAATCGAACCGAGTATATTTTTTTACTCTCTTCTGAGGTTAAAATTGCAGTTTTATATGGTTTATCACCACTCAAATAAATAGCATAAAGAATATTTTTTGTGAAATTATCCGTATTTGAAGTACTATTAATAACTTCTGAAAGTTTTTCACTCTTTACTAAACCCGCTAAGTTGTCGGGCGGACAATATTTTTCAGAAACCAACTTATCAAAATCATCACTAAGCATTACACTGTGGGTTTTAGGATAATTACTAGATGAAGATTTTATGCGAAGCATCTGAGAAAAAACAGCGTGTTTGTTTGGCTGGTTTTTTAGAGAATTAAGGAAAGAATAATCACATAGAAGTCTATGGCTATATTCAACTTTGACCATTTGGTTACGCCTACTGGAAATTATCTTCTACAAATTGGTCATCCACAAGCGTCGCAGAAATAATTTGCAGTGGGGAGGCTATTGTTTTTTCTGTTTTAATGACCGCCATATTAGGAAAATGGATTATTTCATTTTTTAGAGTAGGCGAAACTTGGACATCTGGATTGTAGGCGATTAATTCCTTCAAATCCTCCGCTAATTCAAATTCAACAATAGTTTTAGACATTTTCACCACTCCATTAGTAAATAAGAGAAACGAATAATTAAACCTTGCGATTCGCATAAAACAAGCAAAAAACAGTTGTTTTTGGTGTTTTAAGTAAACAAGCAAAACAAGGTTAGAGTTCTTTCAGCGCCTCATCTATTTTCGCTTCGGCTAGAAGCTCGAAGAACTGCTCTTCGCGGCCTTTAATCATTGAGTTGGTCGAGCTCATTTTCTGGCGCAGAATCTCGGCGCCAAGCTCGCGCACGCTTTTCTTCTCTGATTGCAGCTTGCGTAGGAACTCGATTTTTTCCTTCAAGTCGGATGCTCCGTCAAATTCCTTGTCGATTGATAAGACGGCCTTGTCCGCGAATTCCCTCTCGACTCCGCTTAAGTCAACGCTTGATGCCGGCAGGCCGTTTGAGAGAGTGCCGCGCAGCTTTAATTTGATGAGCGGAGGCTTGGCTGAAATGGACGCGAAATGCCCTACTTCCTTGCGAACTTGCTCCTCGACTTGCGAAATTGATGCGTTGGTGAACTGGAGTTGCTTGAAGTAAAAAGGCCGCGTCTTGATTTTAATGAACTCAAAGGTTTTTGCCAGAGTGTCGTATAAGTAGAATCCCTTCCCCTCGGATTCTTTCTCCTTTAATTGCGTGACTACCGTCGAGCCGGGGAGCAAGAGCATTTTACCTCCTTGGTTTACTTGGTTGGGCCAGTGAATGTGGCCGTCCACGTACAAGTCAAAACCCGCCGGCAAGTCGTTGATTGACAAAAACGTTTCGTCAACTGGCGCGACTTCGTAAACGCTTTGGTGGAACACGAAGACGTTGAAAGCGTTTTTTTCCGGCTTGAAGTCAACCAGCTTAAGCGCCTCTTTAGCCATTGAATCAGGGAGGCCCCCGAGGCCTTGTATTACGACTCGCTCGCCGTCTTTCTCCAACAAGATTTTTTTAGTGTGAAAATTAAGCGCGAGCTGCGCGGAGTCGAGTAAGTGAAGGGGGTTGGAGAGGCCTTTAGCCCTGCGGTCGTGGTTGCCGTAAATCGCGAGGGGCGCGTTGAAAGTCGGAGTTGTTCCATCCGAGCCAATAAGGCTTACTTTAACGGCGTTGCACCCCTGGAATTCGGAGAATAACTTGATTGAATCGTGAAGCACTTCCTGTTTTGGAACGCGAGTGTCGAACAAGTCCCCGGGGCAGATGATGGCGTCGGCTACTTCCCTTGCCTTTCTTAACCCAGCTCGGGCTTGCTCTAGGGCGTCTTCATTAAAACCTAAGTGAAAATCCGATACGAAAGCGAGCTTCATAATAATACCAGAACTTGACGAATACCACGGCTTTGACAACCATTAGATTTGGATTATAGTGTTTGTGAAAGTATTTAATTACTCTCGGTGGTTAAATTCCAGTAAGGGTAAAAGGGAGTTATGGCTGAAGCTAGTTGGATTGTATTCGCGATTGCGGCAATGCTGTTGTTCGCGGCCGGAAACTTGGCGCTAAAGTACTTAAGCGAGTCAATCGACTTGTCGAAATACCCAATTGACGTCCTATTGCCCGCAGCGGGGTTGATTGCGTTAAGCGCGATTGCCGCTTACTTGGTTTTCCTCCCGAAGCTGAAAATGACTAACGACGTGATAATCGCGCTGGTGTTGCTAGTTATTTTCTCCGTGGCCGGGTTTTACGCACTCATTAAGGCAATGCAATTGGGGAAAACCGCGTTAGTCAGCACGGTCTTGGCCCTTGGCGCGGTGGTAGTAGCGATTGGAGCGTTCTTATTATTCAACGAAAAGCTGAATGCAAAAGAAGTCGGGGCGCTGGTTTTGGCAATACTAAGCATTATCGTGCTCGTATCGTAGAAAGGCTAGAAAACAAAAATACGATTTTAGAAAGAGTAAAAATAATCTGCTTATTTTAGCTTGTCAAAAGCGAATTTCAGGAAGTAATTCAGCGCGGAAACCGTTTTTTTAGGCTCCACCGTGCAGCCGCCGATAGCGTCGTGGCCACCGCCGCTTCCCCCGAATTTTCCCGCATATTCCTCGAACATTTTCCCAACGCTAAACTGCTTTACGTGCGAGTGCTTCACGCAAGAGATTTTTCCCTTCTCCTTGTTCACTGAAAACGCCACGTCACAACCGCTTGATAACAGCGCAACGCACGCCTTGCTCGCGAAGGCTTTTTCAAAAGAGTAGCCAATCAAGTAATGCCCGGCGCGTATCGTCAGGCTGGTTTTAACCGAGTTAAGCAAGACTAGCTTCTCGCTAAAATCCGGCTCGTAATTGAGCAGCGAGTAAACTTGGCGGTAGTCGGCCTTGCTTAACGAGAATAATTCGCTTACCGCGCTAAACGTGGAGGTATTCGCGGACTTGAATCCCGCGCTGTCCGAAATCACTCCAGCCAGCAGGAGAAATGCAGTCGTCTTATCCGGGGTTTTGCCGGCTTTATGGTACAAATCGAGGATTATCTCACTGCAGCTGCACTTGCCTTCGTCAATGAACAAGACCGCGTCCTCAAACTTGTCGGAGTGAGCGTGGTGGTCGACGCAAACAACGTTTTTCGCATCCAGCAACTCTTTTTTCCGCCCGCCCGCTAGCTGGGGGGAATTAAAGTCGACTAGAACCAAGTTGTCCGCGGAGGAAATGTTTTTTTCAACCGGCAGGCTAACCCCGGCGTACGCTAGTACTTTTCGCGCTTGAGTACTGGGCGAGTCGAGCAGCACCGGAGTTGCCTTAATTAATTTAGCTAATGCAACCGCGCTTGCGACCGCGTCAACGTCCGCAGTCGAGTGCGGGACGACGAGAGTAGTGCCGCGAAGTGAAGAAAGCAGGGAAAGGATTTTCGAGTAATTTGGTTTAGGCATATTAGAAAAGTAAAGAAAAGAGGGTAAAAAAACTAGTTGGTTAGAGGAAACACCGAGCTGGTGGGAGAGAAAGCCAGTTGGGCTTTAACTCATTGACGCGCCGTCGGAGCCGAAAGTGTTTTTGAGCGCGGAAAGCTTTTTCTCAAGCGACAAGAGCTTTTGCGTGAACAGCTCTTCCTGTTTTGAAAGCGATTTTTCGCGCAGCTCAAGCGATTCCCGCTCCTCCCCAAGCTGTTTTACTACGTCTTCCTTTGTTTTGGGGACTAGCACTCCGCCCGCGAACTTGTAGCACATTCCACTCGAGGTTTTCAACTCCTCCAAGGCTTTTTGCGACTCGCGCTGCGCAATCGTAGCCTGCTGCTTTTGCATTAAAACAAACTGAAGCTGCTGCTGGAGCTTTTGGTACTCCATTAAATCCTTTTTAGTGTCCTCGCTCAAATCCATTTTTATCCCCGCCTTTCTCCATTGCATTATTTGCTTTTTGAATTATTTGCTTTTTGAAGTATTTGAATTATTCACTGCATTAAAAGAATCCAGCGCCACCTTGCAATCGCGAAGGAAGCTTGTTGTCACCGCGCGAAGGGCAGTGAAGTCCTGGGCTGAAACTTCCACAGTCAAGACGCTTTTTTTTGTTTTCAAAACAATTTGAGCTCGGCTTGACTCGAGCTGCCCGCTTTCAATCACTTGCTTGGCTAACCGCGCCTGCTTCTCTCCGGCAAAAAGTATTGAAAAACTTG
>JACRGG010000031.1 GCA_016217775.1 Microcaldota archaeon | reverse complement strand
GGTTCGAGTAGTACGAGCCGCCGTTGCTGCCCTTCCTGTACGAGATTATTCTCTCCCTGATTATTCGCACGGGGTTTCTCTTGCTTGCCAAAAACCCGATTGAAACGGCTTGAATCGCGCTCCACAAAAAGAACGCGGAGAGCAGGGCGAAAATGGGTGCGAGCCACTTGAATATGTTTGGGAGCACCAGCGAGTCGACGATGAAGGAAAAGTTTGTGAAAATAAGGAAGAACACTACCGACACGAGCAGGTTGCGCTTCATCCTGACTTGTGTCGCCTGCGGAGTAGTGCGAGAGAAAATCGCGGATAGGGCGTCCAATAATTTCTGCACGCAAACCAGCAAGCGGATTACCGGCAGAATCGAGAGCAGAAGAAGCGCGAGCAGGAGAACGTTGTCCGCCCAAAGGGAAGAGCCGAGGGCTTGAATCGGAAACTGCAGGAACGGCTTTGCCAAAACGTATAGCCCCCCGGCGCCGACCAACGCAATTACTTGCATTGCAAGCGTCCGCGCTTGGCTTACGAAAAGCGTGTTGAAGCTCCCATTCGGCTCGAACGCGCTCACAACGTTTCTAAAGTAGTAAGAAGCGTCCTTGACCGTCTTCTCGGTCTTCCACGAAACCCTGCGCTTGAACGCGCGGTGCAGCCACTCGCTTCTAGTAACCCCGTAGGAAGAAATCAACGAGCTTATCAAGACCGCGGTTGCGACTATCCCGACCAAGTTCACGCTCACGACCCCGACGCTTTGCTGCGCAATCAACAGCGAGAATTCCCCCAACGAGAGCATCGCCAATCCCGCGAATATGGATGAGTCCCCGCGCGAGCATGTCAAAAAGAACGAAAACGCTGTTGTCAAAAACGCGGTGATTAGGAAAATCAGTATCAGCACGGTTGTCGACCCGGCGGCAGTCACTAACGCGAGCGGGTCGATGAACATCCCGATTGATAGGAAGAAAAACGACGAGAATACCTGGCTGAAAGGCCTAATCGCGTTCTCCAATTCCTTTCCGTTGGACAATCCCGCGACGATGCTCCCGGCCAAGAACGCGCCGATAGCCGGGCTTAACCCAAGCGCGGCCGCAAGAACGCTCATTCCAACCCCCAGGGTGAACGCGGACAAGATGAGCGTGTCCTCGGCCTGGTATTTAAGAAATGACGAAAGGAATTTTCTCAACGTAGTCAATAAAATAATGTACCCAAACGCTAGCACGGCAAACGACACGAGCAGCGCTTGGATGATGACTTCCGGGCTTGAAAACCCGGTTTTAATGTCGGAAAAGAAAGTGAGCATAAACACGGCGAGAATGTCCTCGATGATGAGCATCGTGACTAACGATGGGACTTCCGGGCGGTAAGACAATTTTTTCTGCTCGATTATCTTCATCATAATCGCGGTGCTGCTTATCGAGAACATTGCGGCAATGTACAAGGATGCCGTCGGGTCGAAGCCGAGTAAAATCGCGACTTGGTGGATGATGAGAAACCGCACTAGCACGCGCAGGACGCTGCTGATAATCGAGCTAAGCCCTTTCGACAATAATTTAGTTACGCTAAACTCGACTCCAATCATGAAAAGCAAAAGCACTGCGCCGATTTGCGAAAAAGAGTTTATCGAGCTGGTCGCAACTAGTTTGAACACGTTTGGGCCGATGAACATTCCCGCAATTAATAACCCGATTACCGGCGGGACTTTAAGGCGCACCGAGGCAATTCCAGTAATCGTGGCGAATAAAAGCACCCACCCGAGCTCAAAAATAGTTACTTCACTCATTTGTGGATTAATGTCCTCTCTCTAGTGCCTGCCTTTTCTTAATTGCATAAATGCGGGTTGTAGAAGTAACGCAAGGCTGGTTAAAAACGATTTAGGAAACCCGCGGGCTACTTAGCTGACTTCCTGTATTCGAAATAAGAGTAGGCGAATAAGTAAATGCTGACGGCAATAAGCAGGCCTAGGATGATGAAAATCGCGTAATCGACTACCAGCAGGCTCAAAAGGCAGGCGACCGCGCCTAGTTTATAGAGTTTTCCGCCCAAGCGGTTGGTCTTCCTCCAGTTCTCGTCGCTGGAAATAGTCCAAGGAGTGCGAAATCCGATGAACCAGTTGCGCTCGCTTTTCTCCACCAAGTTTCCCACGAAGTACATCAACGCGCTTATTGCAACCGCCATTACAGCGCCGACGTTTAGCTTAAAACCCAAGTTCCAGCCGACTGTGAAAACCTGCAGGAAAGAGAGGAACAGCATCACTACGAAAACAAATTGCTCGAACGCGCCCGTAAATTTTTTGTAGTTTTTCTTGAACGGATCTATTTTAGGCAGGACTTGAAACAAAATGAATAATCCAACCGCAAGAATTGGAACTAAAAACACTATGGGCTTCTGCGAACTCGAATCCGCAGCCCCGCGCGCGTTCCAGTGGCTCACGACGTCCGCAGGCAAGCCGGAGTAAACAACGATAGTCCCCAAGAACAATAGGATTAGCACTCCAATTGATGCGGCAAAGTATTTCTTCAATCAAATCACATATTTTTTTCCAACTAATCTTTTTTGTTCACAACTAATTATTTTATTCTCCCCGCTTGGATTTAATAGCTTGTTTTTCCTTTATGTAATTAATTTCAGGGGAACTGGTAAACGATGTGGATAGCGCGGATGAAAGTGTGGCACGCCAATTCTTACGTCACTGAGAAAACCAAGGGGCTAAAAGGCGGTTACGCAGGGCACTACTTGAACACTTACAACGTGGGAAACAAGACGTTCCTATCCAGAGTCGCGTTCATTTACGGCCCCCAAGCAGACAAGATGATAGACTCGTTTCGAAACGAGCCGCGCATCACGGTAGAGGAAGTCGAGGGCAACCAGCTTTTTTTCACGATGCCCGCCAATAAAACTTTCCACACTCTTGTAATGTCTCCCGGAGTTTACTTCCTAAAACCCATCGTAGTCGAAGACGGATTGGAGTACTGGACGGTGGGCTCCACCAAGAAAGAACAG
>JACRGG010000008.1 GCA_016217775.1 Microcaldota archaeon | reverse complement strand
CGAGGCGTGCGGCGCGAAGCGCTCGGTAAGGGATTAGTTAAATTAAAAGATTTTTTTTTAAAGAAAATCAGTTTCGTGGAGATGGGATTAAATGTTTAAGAAGCCGGTTTTGACTCTAGAGCAAATCAGCCAGAGGCTGCGCCTCCCGCGCCAGGGTGAGATATTCGGCCAAGTCCTTGACTTAAAAGGCGGGAGCAGGATGATGGTGGAGTGCTTAGACGGCAAGACGAGATTGTGCCGAATTCCGGGAAAAATCCGCTCCAAGTTATGGATTAAGGCCGGTGACTGGGTTCTAGTCACGCCGTGGTCAATAGAGCCAAACGAAAAGGCCGACATCGCGTTTAGGTACACTAACATCCAGGCCGAGATGCTTAGGAAAAAAGGCTTCTTGAAATAATTTTTTGCAACGCGCCTTTTTTTTCCAAAAGCCTGTTTTATTGGCAAACCGCAGTTAATTTAAGCCGCGATTTAGTATTGATTATGGTTATGGATTTAAAAGCAAGTTTTTTGAAGATTTATGCCAACATTCCGCTTGCGTTTAGGGACGAGATAATCGTTTTGTTGGATAACAAGCCTCTGACTTGGAACGCCGCATACGTTGAAGTGGTGAACGGCACACGCGTTTCCCAGGATATATTAAGAAAACTTAATGAGCTGAAAATAATATGACGATGAACCAAGACATCAAGGAATTAGTTATTTCCAGGCTGCAAGTCCTGCCTGGCAACAGGCTGCTGTCAATAGGCGGATACGGGTCGTTCACAAAAGACCAAGTCATACAGCACGTGAAAGACGAAGACGAAGTCGGCGAGAAAATAGTTCAAATCGAAATGGAATTTCTCAGGGCCATAAAAGAAGGAACGCTGTATGCCTAAAACACTTTTAGTTACGCGGCCAGACCACGATGCGACGGTTTTTTACTTATCCAGCTATTGCGCGCATTCAATTGAATTCGCTGAAAAAAAGGGGTTGACTCCAACCATCTTGAGAAAATAATTTATTGAGTGAGATTATTGTATGGCGCGCCGCATCAGCAAGAGGAAACAGCCCGAGATTGAAGTCAAGCAGCTTAAGGCCGTCGAGAAAATAAGCGGCAAGGTTCTCGACGAGAAGACTATTTCGGTACTAGTTGATTTCATCAACAACAAAGTCATTAAAAGCCTAGACTACCCGATTTCAACTGGCAAGGAAGCCGTAGTGTTCAAGGCAACCTCGCCATCGGGAGGGAAGCTGGCAGTGATAATCTTCAATTTCGAGACGAGCCGCTTCCACAATATGCTTGATTACATCCAGGGCGACAAGCGCTTCGACCACCAGATTCACAACAAGCGCGAGTTAGTGAACGTTTGGGCGAGAAAGGAGTTCGCGAACTTGAAAAAATGCTTTGCTGCAGGCGTGCGCGTCCCCAAGCCAATCAAGTACAAGCAAAACGTCATTGTAATGGAGTTTGTGGGCGAAAACAATGTCGCAACCCCAATACTCGCTAAAGTAAGGTTATCCGACCCGCAGGGGGTTTACGAAAAAATTCTCGGCTCGATGAAAAAAATGTTTGAAGCCAAGCTAGTGCACGCGGACTTGTCGGAATTCAACATTCTAGTCCTCCTCGAAAACAACGTCGAGCAGCCGGTCTTCATCGACCTCGCGCAAGCCGTAGTCCTCGACCACCCGAAAGCAAAAGAGTTTTTGGAGAAGGACTGCTTTAACATAGCCAAGTACTTCTCCAAGCGCGGGGTGCAAACCGATGGGAAAACGGTTTATACCTTTGTTACGGCATAATTCGATTATGTGAATAAAATTGCAGGAAAAATCAGGCGTTAATGTAAAAAATTGGTTGTGAAAATGATTTATGCAAACCGTGTTGATTGATTTTAAGAGAATAAACTGCGCGAAGAAAACAGCTAAAACCCTTTCTACAGAACTCAAGGTCAAGACCGAGTTTCAAAAAGACGGGCAGAACTTCATCGCCAGCATTGCGGGCGAGGGCGGCAGCGAGTGGATAGCCGAGCAAATCCTCAAGGCCGTAAACTGCGGGTTCGACGAGAAAACCGCGCTCAAGCTCTTATCGGACGAGTTCTTCCTTGATTTCGTGGATTTAAACGCTAGCTTGTGGGGCAAGAAAAAAGCCATCGAGCGCTACTCGGCTAGAATCATCGGCTCGCAGGGCAAGGTGCGCAAGACTCTCGAGGAATTGACGGGCGCGAGGATTAGCGTCAGCGAGGAAAGCGTTGCGATAATCGGGGATTTTGACGAAATCGACGCGGCGAAAGAAGCGATTCACCGCATTTTAGAGGGGCGCACTCACGAAACAGTCTACGCCTTCCTCGAACGGCTTAAGCAAAAGCGCGAGGCGAAACGCCTGGGTGCACGGCTTTGATTCAAGTAAGGGAGTTTACGGAACAAGACGCGCAATCGGTTGGGAGCCTGGTAAAGAAAGCAGTTGAGGGCTTGCCTAAGGAAACTTACGGCCAGTACTTAAGCGAATACTATTCGAGAAACTCTCCTAAGGCTCTTTTGGATTTCTTGCAGCACGGCGCGATTTTTGTTGCCGTTGAAGGCCAAAGCGTAGTCGGCACGGCCCGCCTTGACTTTATCAAGCAGAAGATTTACGGAATGTTCGTAGACCCGTCCTTCCAGGGGCGCGGCGTCGGCGCGCTGCTTTTGGACGCGGTTGAGAAACTCGCCGCGAAAAAAGGGTTTAAGCAAGTCGTCTTGTCCTCGACGATTCCCGCAGCGCGCTTTTACGAAAAACGCGGGTTTAAGCGCATTGACGAAAACCCCGCGAACAAAGCTTTCGACCGCATCGTAGTATCCGGGCCGGTTGTGGACATGAAAAAAGGGCTTTTTTCTACCAAAAATTAAT
>JACRGG010000032.1 GCA_016217775.1 Microcaldota archaeon | reverse complement strand
TCCCATACTCAAGCCCAAGCAAGTTTTTTCAGTCGAGAAAAACCGCGCGACTTTTAACAAGGCGGCTAAAAACTACGCGGTAGTCGGGGCAATCTACGGATTGCTGATTGCAATAGCGTTATTCTTCATTTCGTCGATTATTCGCACAATCGCCGTGGGATTCGGGGCAAGCGGCCTTGGCGCAATAACGGGAGTTACATCCATTGCGCTTGCGTTAGCCGGCTTTGTTGCGGGGATCATACTAATGGTCGTCAGCGGAGTGGTTGGAGCCGCGTTCGTGTGGGCTTGCTGCAAGCTGCTTGGGGGAAAAGCCTCGTTTAACCAAATTTTTTACCTCCAGTCGGTCTACTTGCTTCCGTACATCATCGTCTTAATCGCGGCTGCAATAATTGGAGTAATTCCAATAATCGGCTGGCTCATAGCATTGATTGCCGTGCTCTACAACCTTTACTTGCTGTACTTAGTGATAAAGGAAGCAAACGAGTTCAGCAGAGGAAAGGCAATAGCCGCAATCGTGCTGATGGTAGTAATAATGATAGTCCTCTCAATAATATTCTCGGCCGTAACCGCGTCCATACTGCCAAAAATATCGCCGCCTGACGTGATAAGAACTTAGGCCAATAGCAAGCAGCGTAATGAAGCAATAGCGGGTTAGGATTATGGTTGGAAAAAGAGCGTTTGAAACCATTCGCAGAATACTATGCTCAAACGCGTTGTTTCGCCCGAATGCCTATCTGAAAAAAGAGCGCAAGCGCGCAAATTTTGCGCGCGCGTTGAAAAACTTTGCTGTCGCCGCGCTGGTTCTGCCAGTAATATTCGCTATTTACGCGATGGCAATTGCGTTATCCGACGCCGGCATTGGTTTTTCGTACCTTCTTGTAGTGCCTTCAATGGCAATTTATTCAATTGTTTTCAGCGCTTTGGCTGGATTAATTGCCGGAGCGTTTTTCTTCGCGTGGACGAAAGCATTTGGGGCGGTAAAAAACTCCGTTGAAAAAAATTTCTACTTGCTGTCAATAACCGCAATCGGGTTTTCAGTGCTTTACGCCGCGCTTGGACTTGTTTTATTCGCTTTAAATGAAATCGGGCTAATTGTTTTGGGAAGCAACATAATAACCGTATTCTCGCCCCTTGTTTGGATATTGTTTTCACTGCCATTCTTTTGGAGCTTCATTATCCTAGTTTTTGCAGTAAAGCACGCAAACAACATTAGCGGCATTAAAGCCGCGATTGCAGTAATCATTCCAATAATAGTTCTATTTGCGCTATTTCTTGCCGCAGGGCAGTATTTGCAACCAGCATAAGCTATTAGAAAAACCCGTGTTTTGCAAAAGGGTTTTAACCCTCCACGCACTAGAACATACTATTAGTTGTAGCCGCAATATTGTTTTGGCTACTATCCGTCGGGTGTGTTGAATTGCGTTGTCCGTTTTGCTCTAATGATGATACTAAAGTCTTGGATTCGCGCGATACTGAAGATAATAGAACCAGGCGTAGGCGCGAGTGCGAGAAGTGCTCTAAGCGTTTTACTACTTACGAGGCCGTGGAAGCGCCTGAACTGATTATTGTAAAAAAGGACGGGAGGCGCGAGCCGTTTTCTGAGGAAAAACTCCACAAGGGGATTGCAATCGCGTGCCAAAAGCGGGATGTGAGCACGGAGAAGATAAACAACTTGGTTTCCGCGGTGATGCTCGAGTTGAAGGAGCAATACGCGTCTAACGAAGTGTCAAGCAAGCAAATCGGGGAGTTAGTAATGGAGAAGCTAAAGGACTTGGATAAGATTGCCTACATTCGATTCGCTTCAGTCTACAAGGAGTTTTCTCAAGTCAAGAGCTTCGAGAAGGAATTAGAGCAACTGAAGAAAAACTAGGATTATTTTTTTAGCGTTATCGTAACGCCGTGAGTCACTCCGCGGCGCTTTTCTCCCTCCAGCACGGTGTAGTGGATAATCAAGTGGTTGTTTTGTGCGGCAAAGCCGTCCACCAGGCCGCGCAGATTTTTCTCAAAATGGCTTGTCGGCGCGTTAACGTGCAAAACGCCCGCCGACCGTACCAAGTGGAAAAAACCCTCGTCAAGCAGGCGCTTGGAGAGTTGGGCAACGCCTTTTGAAACTTTGGGATGTACCGGCGGCATATGCTTTTTTTCACTCAAAGCAGTTTATTAAAGATTTTTTAACGGGCTCTGAAGCTACCTTGATTATCATCGCCTTAGCTCAAACTGGGACGGTTTCGTCATCGCCCGAATTAATTGTGGAAAAGCAGGCTAATAAACAACTTGATTAAAAACAATTCAAGGAGCGAAAGAAGATTATGCGGTTGATTCTAGTGCGCCACGGGAGGACCGAGGAGAACGTGCGGGGAGTTTACCAAGGCCACACTCCGGGAGTTTTAACTGAACTAGGCTGGGGGCAGGCAAGAAAACTCGGCGAGCGGCTCAAGGGCGAGAAGCTCGACGCGATTTACTCAAGCGACTTGGGGCGGACTGCGGACACTGCGCGGGAAGTAATCAAGTTCCACCCGAAAACGCCAGTTGTTTACACTCCGTTGCTTCGCGAGCGGGATTTGGCAAGCTTAGTTGGAAAACTCAAAAGCGAGTGGCACGACAAGCCAAAACCAAACGGCGTTGAAACAAAGGAAGCAATGAATGCGCGGGCGAAAAAAATCTTGGGCACGGCGTACGATAAATACCCTAGCGGCACCGTGTTGTTCGCGGGGCATAACGGGATTAACCGCGTGCTGATTAGCTTGATTATTGGAAAAAACCCGCAGTACTCAGGGGAATTAGAGCGGCAGAAGGACACGGCAGTAAACATTTTTGAAATCCGCGAGGGCGACGACCACGAGATTATCCTATTGAACGACGCTAGCCACTTGGATTAACTCAGGTTACGGCAATTTTGTTTTCTTCTTCCCTGAAAATGTTTTTTCTTTTTTTGCGCTGGAAGGTAATCGCGAAGCGGTGCGCCTCGTCGCGGATTGCCTGCAGTAATCGCAGTGAACGAGAGTTTTTCGGCAACAGCATTGCTTCGTTCCTGTCGGGCTGGTAGACTTCCTCCAGTTTTTTCGCCAACGCGATTACGGGCAAGTCAACCCCCGCTTTTTCCAGCGCTTTTATTGCCGCGGAAAGCTGTCCCGCCCCGCCGTCGATGACAACCAAGTCAGGGAATTGTTTTCCTTCGGCTTTCAGCCGCGAGTAGCGGCGGTAGACTACCTCGCTCATCGAGGCAAAATCGTCGATTCCCTTCACCGTCTTGATGTTGTATTTTCTGTAACTGGATTTTTCGGGCTTTCCGTCAACAAAGCGAACCATTGAAGCAACAGTGTTAGTTCCCCCAAGATGCGAAATGTCGAAGCACTCCATTACCTTCGGCGCGTTGGACAACCCTAGGTTTTTCTGCAGCTCGAGAACTTCCTGCGTGGAGCCGCTCAATCCAAGCGATACTAAACTGTTTTTTTCCGCCAGTTCAATCAACTCTTTCTCGCGGCGCGCCTTGGCCTGCTTGACTAAAACTTGCTTAGAGTACTTCTTGGATAAAATCTCGCTCAACTCGATTATTCCCGCAAATTCCTTGGCGACAATTATTTTGCTCGGCGGGTAGTGAGTCTGGTAGTACTGCAACAAAAAGTTTGGGAGAAAATTCTCTTCATCCAGCGCCTCGATCTTGTAGTAATCGCGCGCCTGCACGACTCCCTGCTTTAAGGAAAAGACGTTCGCGCAAAAAAGGGCGTGCTTGCTTGCTACTCCGATAACGTCTTCGTCAAAACCGGCTTGGGTATCAACTACTTGGCGCTGGGAGTCAAGCTTGACCGAATCAATCTGCCTTCGATACTCCAGCGCC
>JACRGG010000003.1 GCA_016217775.1 Microcaldota archaeon | reverse complement strand
CAAATCCCGGACGCTAAGGCGTTTAGCGCCGCTGTCGGCTACCCCGTGCTAATCCGCCCGTCTTACGTATTGTCGGGGGCGGCGATGAACGTCGCTTTCGAGGAGAAGGACTTGGAGGTGTACCTTTCCGATGCGGCGAGCGTGAACGCAGAGTACCCGGTCGTAATAAGCAAGTTCATCACGAATTCCAAGGAAATAGAGATTGACGCGGTTGCGAAAAACGGGGAGATTGTAGCCAAGGCCTTAAGCGAGCATCTTGAAAACGCGGGGGTGCACTCGGGGGACGCTACGCTAGTCTACCCCGCGAAAAGCGTTTACGTCGACACGGCGAGGAAAGCCGAGGAAATAGCGGAGAAAATCGCGAGGGCGCTTGACATTACGGGGCCGTTTAACATCCAGTTTCTCGCCAAGGGCAATGACGTGAAAGTAATAGAATGCAACTTGCGCGCGAGCCGCAGCTTTCCGTTCGTGTCGAAAGTATCCAAGCACAATTTCATCGACGCCGCAACCCGCGCGATAATGGGCGCCGAGGTTCCAAAAAAGTTTTCCAACGGCATTAAGCACGTTGGGGTGAAGGCCCCGCAGTTTAGCTTCTCGCGATTAAAGGGCGCGGACCCGATTTTACGCGTTGAAATGGCGTCAACGGGGGAGGTCGCGTGCCTGGGCGCGGACTTGCACGAGGCGTTCTTAAAATCGATTATGGCAACCGGGTTTAAGCTGCCTAAAAACAGCGTCGTGCTCTCGATTGGAAGCGAGGAGAACCGCTACAAGCTGATGGACTCTATCTTGATTTTGGATGAAATGGGATTCGAGATTTACGCGACTAAGAACACTTCGGCTTTCTTGAACAACCGCGGGATTGAAAACAAGCTGGTGAAGAAAATCCACGAGAAGGACGGGTACAACGCGCTTGACTTGATTCGCGACCGCAAAGTCGACTTGGTCATCAACATTCCGAGCGGGTACTCGAAAGAGCAGCTTGACGACCAGTACTCAATGCGCAGAAAGGCGGTGGACTACGGAATCGCGCTGATTACGAATATGCAGCTGGCCAAGATTTTCATTGAAGCGATTTACCGAAAAAAGCCCGACGACTTGAAGGTGAAAAGCTGGGACGAGTACCACTGACAGTTAGCGAAAACTAGATATATTCATAAAATCATAAAGAAAAACCTATGAGAATTAAACCAATTTACATACCCATAGCGTTAGGAATATTGATACTCGCAATATGTGCTCGATATGGTTTCCTCATACTAACAAACCAAATAAAAAGTAGCGACGAAGTTACTTTTCTTGGAGTAATACTTGGCGCAGCAATAGGATTTCTCGGATTATACTACGTAGAACTTTCGAATACCCAAACCATATGGAAAAAAGAGCAAGCAAAACAAATTAACTCAGAAGTGTATAATCCAGCATACAACAACCTACTAACGCGACTTAATTTATTGAAAAAACCAAACGCATATTCAAAAAAATATTTAATCGAAGAAAGAAAAGATGACTTTTTTATTAAACTAGCTAAAGAACTAAATCCAAAAACAATGTATCAACTCACAATATTTGATAAAAAACTAATAGAGCTAGATAAAAAGATAGACAACGCCATTTCAAAAATAAAAGAAATTTCATTTGAAACAATAAAACAAAAAAATACGCAGATATCATCTTTAGCGGGAAACGACCACATAAAAGCAGCAGTTGAACAAATAAACCAACACGCCATCAAAGGAAATTTTGGAGAAATATATTATGAGTTTTTATTTGGAGAAGACTGGACAATCACTAGCGTAGAAAAGAAAAACAACATAGTAAGCAGAATAACTGAAAATATGGGCAATCAGGCAAAAATAGGCATTATGAATCTCAATTTGAGGGCTATTCTTGATGAGATATATAAACAAATAGAAACAACTGGCTTGCGTTATGAAATAAACAAAGAAAAAATGCAAACAATAGGAGAAGGAGAAAAACTAAAAGAAATTATCTTAAAGAAAATGCTCGAACCAGAAAAGATTTTCGATAATTAATTATGCTTCTTTTTTGAAGCCAAGTAGTACCCCGCGTCGAAAACCAGGAGGCATAAAAACGCGGTGAGTGAAATCCTGCCGAGTGAAAACGCGGCGAGGCCGAATAATTTCATTACCGGGTAGTACGCGCTTATTTTTCCAAGCAAGGATTTTGCCTTCAGGAACTTGTGGCGCATTATCTCGTCGCCAAGCTCCCCGATTGCCAGGAAGACTATCAGGGCAATCCTAAGCGAGTACAGGGACTGCTTTCCCAAAGCCAGGCTCGCAAGCAATACCATAATGAACGCGACGGCAGAATACAAAAACGCCTTGTTGTCGACCTTGTGCGCGATTAGCACTCCAAAGAAAATCGCGAGGAAGATTGCGCCGACATCCGGACGAAAGACGAGAGTAAGCCCGCCCACCAGCGCGTAAATAATTGAAAAAAGCAAGTAGAACCATTCCTTGCTTTTCGCAATTGCTTTTTGCCTGCCCGCGCGCGGCGCGTCGTAATAATCGTCGACTAGCTTGGTCGCCACTCCCACTAAAGCAAAAATAAGAACTGCCAGCGCATCAAGCCAAAACTCCACGATAATCCACTAACTCCATTAAAGCAAGTAATGCCAAATTGGATTAAATAATAGTTGGAAAAAGAAAAAAATAGAAAAACAAAGAAAAAAAAACAAATAAAAAATAAAAAAAAACGCAGTCTCTTAGTTTTAACTGCACCCGCTTGTCTCGCCGCAGTTCGCGCACTTGTAGCACGACGCGCTTCTGTACATCATTGAGCCGCACGCGTGGCACGCTGGGGCGTCTGCTTGAGTGTCGAAAGTGAAGGCTTCCTTAGTGTAGCCGACCGGCGCTGGCTGTTTTCCAATGGTTGCCGAAGGCGCTTGGGAAGCTTGCGGTTGGCTGCTTTCCGCCTTGCTTTCCCCAAGCGGGATTGCCGGGAGCGCGGGCAGGGTTAATTGCTTGCCTGCGTACTCGCCTAACCCCATTACCTCCAAGTCGTCCTTGTCCAAGTACTTTATGGACAAGTACTTGAAGATGTAGTCGATGATGCTCTTCGCGAATCGAATGTCCTTGTTTGCCGTCACTCCGCTTGGCTCGAATCGCATTCCAACGAATTTCTTTGAGAGAACGCTTAGCGGCACGCCGTACTGTAATCCAATCGACACGCTTGTCGCAAACGAGTCCATTAACCCGCTGATTACGCTTCCCTCCTTGGCCATAGTCACGAAAATCTCGCCGGGCATCCCGTCCTCGTACAAGCCAACGGTTAAGTAGCCCTCGTGGCCGCCGATGGAAAACTTGTGCGTAACCGCCCTGCGCTCGTCTGGCAAGCGCTTTCGCGCGGGCGCGGCGACTAGCGGCTGCAACAGCTTGCTTTGCGCGCCTAGAATGCCTTGCTCCTTGCTCGTGGTCAGCGGCTGGGTTCTCTTGCACCCGTCGCGGTAAATCGCTATTGCTTTCACGCCCATCTTCCACGCTTGCACGTACACCCCGATTATCTCGTCGGCAGTGCTCGCTTCCGGCATATTCACCGTCTTGGAAATCGCGCCGGAAATAAACGGCTGTACTGCGGCCATCATCTTCACGTGGCCCATATAAGCAATTGTGCGCGAGCCGTTTTTCGCCTTGAACGAGCAGTCAAAGACAGGCAAGTGCTCGCCTTTAAGGTAAGGCGCGCCTTCTATCGTGTCCGTCTTGTTTAGGTGGTCGACTATTTCCTTCGCCTGCGAATCCGAGTAACCAAGATTTTTCAAAGCCAGCGGCACAGTGCCGTTGACTATCTTAATCATCCCGCCGCCCACAAGCCACTTGTATTTGACTAACGCGATTTCCGGCTCTATGCCCGTAGTGTCGCAGTCCATCATAAATCCAATCGTGCCTGTTGGGGCAATGCAGCTTATCTGCGCATTTCTAAACCCGTGCTTCTCCCCCTCGGCGTACGCCTCCTCCCAACTGCGCAACGCCGCGGACAGTAATTCTTGAGAAACCCCCGCTGGCGAAAGTTGGTAAGTCGCCTTTCTGTGCTTGTCTATAACGCGCAAGAACGGCTTTTCGTTCTTGCGGTACTCCGAGAACGGCCCTAGCCTGCCTGCTATTTTTGCACTCGTCTTGTACGCGTGGCCGGACATTAGCGACGAGATTGCAGCCGCGTAGTTTCTCCCCTCGTCGGAATCGTACGCGAGGCCGTTCACCATTAACAATGCGCCTAGATTAGCGTAGCCCATTCCAAGGGGACGGAACGCGTGAGAGTTTTCAGTAATCTTCTCGGTTGGATAGCTTGAAAAATCGACGGTGATTTCCTGCGCGGTGATAATCACTTCAACCGCCTTCTTGAACGACTCGACGTCGAACTCGCCGTTGTCTTTCCTAAACTTCATCAAGTTAAGCGACGCGAGGTTGCACGAAGTGTTGTCTAAAAAGACAAACTCACTGCATGGATTAGTTGCGTAAATCCTGTCCGTGTTCGGGCAAGTGTGCCAGTCGTTGATGACGTCGTCAAACTGGATTCCCGGGTCTCCGCAAATCCAAGCGGCCTCCGCGATTTCCTTCATCAAATCGCGCGCCGCATATGTGTCGATAACGCGCCCGTCGGTGACCGCGCGAGTGTGGAATTCCGCGTCTGCCTCGTACGCGCGCATAAACTCGTCGGTAACGCGAACCGAATTGTTGGCATTCTGATATTGAATAGTGGCGTAAGCCTCGCCGTTAACACTCCCGTCATAGCCGGCATCAATTAGAGCCCACGCTTTTTTCTCTTCCTTCGCCTTGCAGTTAATGAACTCGGAAATGTCGGGGTGGTCGATGTTTAAAATCGCCATTTTCGCGGCGCGGCGCGTCTTCCCCCCGCTTTTTATTACTCCCGCAAACGAGTCTAGGCCCTTCATAAAACTGCACGGGCCGGATGCCTTGCCGCCCGCGTTTACAAATTCCTTGCTTGAGCGCAATGAAGAGAAGTTAGTCCCAGTCCCGCTGCCGTACTTGAACAATAGGCCTTCGGTCATTGCAAGGCCGAGAATCGAGCGCATATCGTCCTTAACCTCGTTGATGAAGCACGCGGAGCACTGCGGGTGCTTTTCGGACCCGACGTTGAACCAAACCGGGGAGTTGAACGCGGCGTACTGGTTGATTAGAATCCAAGTCAATTCATT
>JACRGG010000005.1 GCA_016217775.1 Microcaldota archaeon | reverse complement strand
CGCGAAAATCAAGGAACTCCTTGAAGACCGCGCCAAGCAAACAGACGGCAAGCTTGAGTACGAGGCGGACAACACGCTGGCTTACGCTGGCAAGTTCGCGTTAAGCGAGTCAAGCGAAAAGGAATTGCTAAAGTCGCTTTCCGCGCTTGGATTCAACCAAGGCTTTGCCGCGGCAATAGCGAACACGCTGCCAAAGAAAGAGTCCGAAGTCACCGCGGTAGGGCAGTGGCTTGGAGTCGAAGTGTCCGGCGACCAGGCAAAAGAAGTGCTTAAATTAGTTAAGAAGGCTAAATAATGCCGCAAAAGCCGTTAAGCCGCGTTTCATTTCTTTAAAAGCGGCGCGCCGTAAGAATTAAGGGAGGCAATCAAAGTTATGCTAAAGCGGGAAGAGAACGCCGTAGTCCTCGATTTTTTGCCGCACGGCAAAAGCGGCGAGGGGAAAAGCGAGCCGACAGCCCAAGTCCTCGGAGACACCTTATACACGTTACTGGAAGTCATAGTCAAGGAAGGAATTGAAATCAAGGAGGGCGACAAGGTCTACATCGGCCGCGGCGACCGCGACAAGATAGCGTTCATCAAGGGCAGGATTGCGTTCTCGGATTTGACGAACAACAGCCAGAAAAACGCGTTGGAGCAAGTCAAAGTAATCGTGAAGTCGCGCGAGGCGGAGTACGTGAATTTTTTGAACAAGGCCGGCGCGATTAGCATCCGCCTGCACTCGCTCGAGCTCCTCCCCTCGATTGGAAAAAAGCACTTGAGCACGATGCTCCTAGCGCGCGACAAGCAGCCGTTCTTGGACTTTAAGGACGTGCAATCCCGCGTGCCGCACTTGAACAGCGTCGAGAACATTTTCGTCGAGCGAATCCTCGAAGAGCTGCGCGGGGAGTCAAAATACTATTTGTTCACCAAACCGCCCGCGCGCGACGAAAGGTATTAAGCGGTTAGTTCTCACTATCCTATTTATGAAGCGCGACTTGGGCCAGAATTTTTTGGCCGCCGAGGAAATTCTCGAGGAGGCAGCGCAAGCAATTCCCCTGAAAGGAAAAACGGTTTTGGAAATCGGCGCCGGGCACGGCGAGCTCACGGTTTTTCTAGCCAAGGAGGCAAAAAGCGTAGTCGCCCTGGAACTGGACCACAAGCTGATTTCCTCCCTGCGAGAAAACCTCCTCGCTCAAGAAATCAAGAACGTGAAAATAGTTTGCGCCGACGCACTCGAGTTTGACTTCTCGGGCTACGAAGTTATTTACGGCAACCTCCCGTACTACATTACCACCCCCCTATTGTTCAAGATAATAAAATCCGGGTGCAAGAGCGCAGTCCTGCTCGTCCAAGCCGAGGTTGGGGAACGAATTGTCGCAGGGCCAGGCGGCCGCGAGTACTCGCGGCTTAGCGTAATGGTTCAGTCCCAGGCGGATGCGGGCATTCTTGACTTCGTGCCAAAAGAGTGCTTTAACCCTATTCCTAAAGTGGACTCGGTTTTGCTAAAGCTGGCTATGAAGAAAAACTTTTTTCTCGACGAGAAACTGGTGAACGCGCTGTTCCAGCACAAGAACCAGTCCGTAAAAAACGCTTTAGTCCACTCCACCGCATTTCTTGGCATTGACAAGCAAAAGGCGCGCGCGATTGCAGACTCCCTTGATTTTGGCGGCGATATAGTCTTTTGCCTCTCCCTAAAGCAGCTTGAAACACTATGCAAAAAATTTAAGGGGTTTAGTGAAAAGACTTAAATGCCTTTTTCCCGTTGTTTCTTAAATGGATTTTCTCGAACTGCTCTTATTTATCCTCCCCGCATACTTCTCAAACAGCACTCCCGTAGTCCTCGGCGGGGGAAAGCCCCTTGACTTGGGCAAAACTCTTTGGGACGGGCGGAGGGTTTTCGGCGCGTCAAAGACTATTCGCGGGCTACTCTCCGCGCTTGTCGTCGGGACGTTTGTTTCAATCCCCCTCTCGCTGTTCCCGCAATTCCTTCCCGGCTTTTCACTCGAGCAGAAAATCACCGTCGCGTTCTTGGTTTCCTTGGGCGCAATGATTGGGGACTTGATTGGCAGTTTTTCCAAGCGCCGCCTAGGGTTTGGCGAGGGCGAGTCGTTCATCGTGACCGACCAGCTCTTGTTTTTGGCGGTAGCATTACTTCTTTCCTCAACGTACGTGAAAATCGGCTTGTACGATATAGTCGCCCTAGTCGTCGTCACTTTCGTCCTGCACGTGTTGTTCAATCAAATCGCGCACAGGCTTGGCTTGAAGAAAGTCCCGTGGTAGGAAATGAGAAGGAAAAGCTTTTCACGGCAAAAGCCATCCGCGAAGGCTTTTTTGCTCAAGTTCTTCGCGCTATTCGCAGTGCTATTCGCCGCGGTTTACTACGCGCCCCTTTCCTTCCTGACGGATTTTATTGCGTTCGTTGAATCGGTTTTGCTTAATCTTGTTGGAATGAGCGTAATTTCGGCGGGCTCATTGGTTATCTCGCGGGAAATCGTTTTTCAAATAGTAAACGAGTGCACGGGGCTTGTGATGCTCTCGATGCTCGCCGCGCTATTGTACGCAACCCCGTCGATTTCAAGGCGGGAAAAAATCCTCGGGCTTGCCTTGTTCGCCATACCCTTATTGCTGTTTAACCTCGCGCGGTTGTTCTTGACGATGCTCGTCGGAATTTCATTCGGCCAAGGCGCGCTTGACTCAATTCATTTCATCCTGTGGATTCTAGACGCGCTCGTCGTATTCCTTGTTTGGATGCACTTGAGCAAGACCGGCTTCTAGCCAACCTACGCGTGCGCCCCAGCCCGCCGGCTTTTACTCGAATGCCTTGATTAATTCATCGACTTGCGCCATTGAGTGCGCGGGAAAATTAGACAAGCGCACTTGCTTCTCCTTAAACCCGCCGTAACCCGTTCCGACAACAAAACCCTTAGTGTTCAAGTCAGCAATTACTTTCGCCGAGCCGTATGGAGTGTTTAAGACAACTATCGTGTCCGAGCGCCAGTTTTCTTTCTTCACGAAGCACTTGAATTTGTTTTCCCCGTCGAAAAACGAGTAGAGCTTTTTAGCCTTCTCTTTTGTTTCACAAATAATTTTCTCCCGCCCCTTCTTGTTGAGCTCCGCGCACGAAACTCCGAGCAAGTGCAGGGCCAAAACGTTTGGAGTCTCCGGGGTTTCAAGCCTGTCGCCCGACTTTTCCAACGACGCAAAGCTATGGTAGCTTCCAGTCGCGCCAGTATTGTTTTTAGCCAATTGCCTTGTTTTTTCAAGCGCCTGCGGGCTAACTACGAGCACTCCCAAGCCGGCGGGCAGGCCGAATCCCTTTTGCACGGAGAAAAAAACGCAGTCGGCGGATTCAAACGCTATGTCAACGCACGGCGCGCTCGACACGACGTCCACCGCAACCAGCTTGTCGGGATTTTCGCGCTTGACTTGCTTAATCAGCTCAAAATCGGTTTTCACCCCGGTGCTCGTCTCGTTGTGCGTGAAGCAAATTAATTCCGCGTCCTTTGGAATGCTCAAATCGCCTTGCGCAAACCCTAAGCCCGGCGCAACCTCTTTTTTCCCCGCGTTTTTTCAAAGCTCATCGGACACTTCAAGGAATTTTTTTGAAAACCCGCCGTTGACAAAGTGAAAACTGTTCTTCCCGACTGTGTTTTGCACTATTCTCTCCATTCCCTCGGTTGCACTCGAGAGGAAGAAAATCTTGTGCCCGCTTGGAATGCCGAGAAGCTTGCTTAATTGCGCTTTTGTGTTTGAAAAAATTTCCTTAAACTCTTTTCCCCTGTGCGAAATCGAGCAAACCCCGTTTTTAACCGCGTTTGGAATCTCCAGCTCAACCGCGGGAAGCAATTGGCTTGGCCCCGGAGTGAAAAAAATTTTCTGCGCGTTTTGCATAATCAGTAAAGCACCCGTAATCTAATCGTAGCATCGATTTTTTTCAGTTCGTCAACCACGTGCTTGTCGTACTCTCGGCTCACGTCCGTAATGACGTAGCCGACCTCGTCGAAAGTTTTCAAGTACTGCGCCAATACGTTG
>JACRGG010000002.1 GCA_016217775.1 Microcaldota archaeon | reverse complement strand
GACGCGTTCAAAGCCGCGTTTGACGCGGACTCGCTCTCGGCTTTTGGGTGCGTAATCGCGTTAAACAGAGAGTGCGACTTGAAGACAGCGGAATTAATCGCACCGAATTTCGTCGAGCTGGTTATCGCGCCGGGCTTTGAGAAGAGTGCAGTCGAGTTGCTTAGCAGGAAGAAAAACGTGCGGCTTTTGCAAACCAATGGAGTGAGCAAGAACAGCGCGTTGTTTGATATGCGCAAAGTCCGCGGCGGGCTATTAGTGCAGACTTATGATTTTCCAATAGTTAAGAAAACGGATTTGAAGGTAGTCACGAAAAAAGCCCCGTCGGACGCGGAATTGGATGACTTATTGTTCGCGTTCAAGGTTTGCAGGCACGTGAAGAGCAACACAATTGTTTTCGCCAAGAATAATACTACCGTGGGTATTGGCGCGGGGCAAATGAGCCGCGTTGACTCGTCAATGATAGCAGCGCGAAAAGCAGGCGGGAAAGCAAAGGGCGCGGTGATGGCATCCGACGCTTTCTTCCCGTTTAGAGACGGAATCGACGAGGCAGCCAAGGCTGGAATCAGCGCCATTATTCAGCCGGGGGGCTCGATTCGCGACAACGAAGTGATTGCCGCGGCGGACGAGAACGCAATCTCAATGGTGTTTTCCGGAATCAGGTTGTTCAAGCATTAAACAAGAAATTAGAATGTCGATGAATTGTGACAACTATGCATTTTTTTAACAAACTGGAGGGACTGAAATTTCTCAAAAAAACAGGCGTGGAAGTATTGCCTTGGAGAGCATACCGGCACTTGTCTGAGGCAAAGCCAGAACACTTTCCCAATGCACAACGCATTCTAGTCAGAACCGACTTAACTGGAAATAACCCGCATTGGATGTTCCGACAATTGCCAAGAAAGGATAGCACGCCACAAGAGCTGAAAAAGACAATGCAAGAAATGAAGCATAGAAAAATTACAACACTAGATGGAGTAGAAGAAAAATATGCGAATATGACTGTAGCGCAGGTTGCAAAAAGCCTATCTCTCTCTTCGATTTATTGTTCATAGCGTGCCCAAAAGGAGCGCATTCACAATAAATGGGCGAATCTACTTCCTATTGCAAGACGGACAACTCAAATCATTTCTTAGAATGCACATTCCTAATCGGGAGGAAATCCATTGGAAAAATACTGCGCCGATGACAGATATGCAGGCGATAGATAATCAACTAAGCGTCAGAAATATTATGGATCTTGGCCTGGATAGGCGCGAAGCAATACACAGCCAAGAGAAAATAGCTGATGCAATTGCAAGAATACAGAAACATATTCTTAAAGAAAATATTATTTCACAAGACAATTTTGTTGATACTTCTTTTACTATCCATCCGGCAGCAATTGGAGAAACAACTCTACCAAAAATACAATTCTATGATTTTATCTACAGAAAACGAGAAAAAACGCGCGAAATTAATAGTTGAAAACTCTTTGCACATCAAACGCGATTCCTTTTTTTGCGCAGCAGTTACCGAAATTGGCTGTACCACCGCTCGTAGTCTTTGTGGGTGCTAAAGCAGTGCAGGATGAAAAGAATTTTTTTCCCTTCATTAATCTCGTAAACCAGCCTGGCCTGCTTGGTCACGTCCTCCACGTTAAACGGCAGGCCAAAGCGAAGATGCCTTCGCGGGGGCATTGAAGCGATTTTTTGGGCGTGCTTGTAAAAAAACCACCTAAGGGATGAATCCATTTCATCCAAATCTCGTTCAGCCTTGGCTGAGAAAACAGCTTGCAAGCAAAATCACAACCCGTATTTCTTCTTGATTTGCTCAAGCGTCTTAGTCTTTACTTTTCCTTGGTTGATTTCCTGCATCTCGAATTGAATTCCCTTGTTTACAAGCTGAACTTCCTCCTCGTCAATAACCCGCTCGTAAGCCAAAAGGGCCTGGCGGATTACCTCAGTCTGGTTCCCGGCATAGCCGCGTTGAATAACCTTGCTTATGATGCTCTCATACGGAAGCCCGATACTTACATTCACTAACAACCACCCAATACGCAATCAATAAGCATTAAAGGTACTTTCTAGTATATAAATAATGCACATTCAATAGCCATTCAAACTTGGAGAAGAATTAGTTTAGAAAAACTCTTTGCACGTCGAAAGCGATTCCTTTTTTTTGCGAGGCGATTTCCTTCGCGCCCATTAATGCCTTGGCTATGCAGACCGCCTGCCCGTTCCCGCTCTCGACTAGGACTAATTCGTTTACTTTAATTTCTTCATCCAATTGATTGATGCCGGGAATCGCCAAGTCCGCGCCGGTTGAGATTGGCTTTACCGCGCCGTCCGATACGATTACTTTTTTCAGCTTCAAGGCCTGCTCGATTGGCAAAAGCATTTTCTTCAACTGCGTTTCGTCGTTACGCTCTTTGTAAAGCCAAAACGCGTCGGAGAGGTCCTGCAAAGTCACGCACTGTGATTCGGAAAAGCCGGCGGCACAAGTTCTACGCAACTCCGCCATTTCGCAGTCAAACCCGAGTACCAGCCCAATGTCCTCGCAGAGGGTGCGGATGTACGTGCCGCCCTCAACCCTTGCCAAAAACAGCGCTTGCCTTCCCGTGAACTCCAATAATTTCAGTTCGTAGACTTCGCGCACGCGCAATTCCTTTTTGACAGCGCTAGCCTCGGGGGGAGTTTGGTAGATTTTCCCAGTGAAGTAATCGAGTGTTTCCAACAATTTTTTTTCAGGAATCTTCTCGGAGAGGCTCATTACGCAAGCGTATTGCTTCTCGCTTTCCAAAAACCCGGAGGCAATCTTGGTTGCTTCATTAATCAGGACCGGGAGCACGCCCGAAACGTCGGGGTCGAGTGTTCCAGTGTGCCCTGCTTTTTTCGCGTGAAGCAATTTTTTTACAATAGAGCTTACTTCGTGCGATGTGGGCCCGCAGGGCTTGTCGATTAAAACCAGGGAATTAGAGAGAAGCTGTTCGACGCTTCGCTTTGAGGGATTAGTTCCCCACGAGCTTTCCTCCTCAAGTAAAGTAATCAAGCCCACTTGTAATTCATCACGCGCAAAAACGAATTAAACCAATGGCTCCAAGTGAATCTTGTTGCAGCGCTTTGATTTTCCCTTAGAGTCCTTGACTTCGACGAAATTAGCGTCGAGAACCTTGGTTATTTCAACCGTGTCCCCGGCCTTCCTCCCCTTGGTCTTAACGCATTTTCTTCCAACGCTTAATACGGCCATTTAATCCCCACCTTCAATAAAACAATTTCCAAACAATTTGATAAAAACAATTTTCAGCCCATTTGCCTAAAACAATTTCCAATTCATTTGCTTAAAATAAAAACGCTTGGTCACTTGCTTAAATTCTGCTCTATTACTTTCTTTATTTTCTGCGCGTACTTGTTCCTCTTCGGCACGTTGTTTTTGAGCAACCCCGCGCACGCGATTATGATGTCGGCGACTTGCTCGGCGGAAAACTTCTCGGTATTAACCACCAAGTCCGCGTGCTTGATGTTGTTAATCGAGATTCCGTAGTATTTCTTGTACCTCTGGAAGTTCTCCTTGTCGCGCTTTCGCGTGAAGGCAAGGGTTTCGGAAAAGCTTTTTTGGTCCCTGTCCGCAATCCGCTTCGCGCGCACGCGCGGGCTTGCCGTGAGCCACACGGATAAATCGGCGTCAATTAGCCAAATCGCGAGGCGGGAGCCGAGAACAGAGTTATCGGCGGCTTCGTTAACCTGGGTAAAATCAAGGAGGTAATCAATCTTGGGGTCCTCGAGGGCCTTCTTCTGGATTTCCTCCAAAGTCGTCCCTTTTTCCGCAGCCATATTGCGGAAAGTGTAGTTAACCAATTTTAGGTTAAGCTTTTGCGAGACTAGCTTTGTGACAGTGCTGTTGCCGCACCCGCTTGGACCGGAAATAGCGATTCGCATAATTTATTACAACTCGATTGCGTTTATGGAAAAGAAACTATATTTTCAGCCGCTTCAAGTAAGGCAAGTGCCTAAAGTCGACTTCGCTCTCCGAAAGGCTTCCGGAGCCAAGCCTCATTTTCTCCTTGATTATCTGCGTGCAGCAATTCCCGCACAAGACTCCGCCAAACAGTCTTTCCGGGCGCTTTTGCGTCTTTGACTTCTTCAGCTTAAGCCTCGGCACTCCCCCCAAGGGCTTTAGGCAAATCGCGCAGCCTTGCTTGCCCGCGCGCCTGTGCGTTTTTATTAAAACGTTGTGCTTCCAAGTTTTTCTTCGAACGACTCCCTTCATACCCCAAACCACCAAAATCGAGTTATAGCCTAAATTGACTTAAAAATTTAATTAACTGAAAAATATCGCGGTTATTATTGTGTTGGCGAAGGTTTTTCAAGCCTTTTTTCAACCTGCGAGGCGACCGCTTCCACAATCAAGCCCCAGAAAATCGCGGCTACGACGAAAAACCCGCGGGAGCCGTAAACGCTGTTAGCCAGTATCTTAAGGGAGAAGACCTCGTTCAAGTGCAATGCGATGGGGAGGGTCGTCCTAAAATCCGGGTACGCGCCCGGAATCAAGCCGTTGAAGTTGATGCCCAAAAACCCGCTCGTGCCGATTAGGATGAAAAACACCGGGATTATGACCACCATCGACTTTAGGGGGAGGATGAACATTTCCTTAGTGTACCCCATCATTTCCTTCTCGCGCAGCGACAATTCCTTTAGTTTTCGCTCGTCCTTGGCCTTAGTCGCCTCGGTAACCTGCTTTTGGTAATCGTTAACCAATTTTTGAAGCTGCTTGAGCCTCTGGCGCGCGCCGAGCATCCTGTTCAAAAACAGGCTGACTATCACATAGGCGAGGGAAACAAAGAATATTACAGTCCAAGCGTCGAACACTTTCAATCCACCAAAAAATCCATTCTAATTCAACAACAGCTTCAAGCACTAAAAATTGCTTTAAAAAAAATAAAAAAACAAACAAAAATCATTACGCGACTATTTTCCTCAAGCCCGGGTACATATCGAACAATTGCTGCTGCGCGAGCTCCTCGTAAAACTTGTAGACGATTCCAACGTTAAGCAGTATTCCTGTGCCGGTTCCAAGCGCGCCCGTAATGTCGGCAAACCACGCGAGGATGCCGACGAAGATGCTTCCTAAGACCGTGATTATCGGAATGTACCTTGATAGGACTCCCTCAATTACGCGCGGGTCGGACCTAAACCCGGGGATTTGCAGCCCGCTTTTCTCCAATTG